>JAEOTY010000065.1 GCA_016839625.1 Candidatus Hodarchaeota archaeon | reverse complement strand
GCCATGTACTTTTAGGTGAATATTCACCAATAATTTCCTTTGTGACCTCTCCGTCACAAACTTTATAAATATCACGAGTTAATGCTTTACTGGTAGTTCTTTCAAAATGCATATAATGGTTTCACCACTCTCTATATGCAGAACTACCACTATTTAAACCTTTTTGTCGGCAAATTAACGCTAAAAAAGGAAGAATCTAGACACGGGAATACTGAAAATATGGCGTTGTTAAAACAAGTACGATAAACGCTCATATAAGAATGTGCACAGTGAATAATCCATCGAGAATTCATTGGGACAGAAATAAAAAGCCTAGAATAGCCAATAAAGACATTGATTTTCTTTTTAATGTGGATAAGGGGGTAGTAGAACTTTATGATCCTAAAAAGTATGGAACTTGGGAAATAAAAGAAGATGAAAATGGAAAATTAACAATAGGGCAATTAGATATGGAAACCTTGGTGGAAGAGGAAAAAAGTGAGATAGAAGAAAAGGAAACGCTAATTTTTCCTCTTGAGAGCCACTTACGAGATTTTATTGCAGAGAACATTAGTACAATTCAAGTAGATAATAGAAAATTATCCCTATTTGTCGATGAAGACGGACGTGACGGTATTGAATATCCGACAGAGGAAGTAGGTAATATTGACATCCTTGCTACTGATGACGACAAAAATTTTGTTGTATTTGAATTGAAACTGAGTAAAGGATCTGACAGGGCCTTAGGTCAGATTCAAAGATACATGGGATGGGTAAAAACTAATTTAGCCAAAGATTGTGAAGTTAAAGGAGTAATCATTGGGAAGACCATGAACAAGAGAATAAAGTATACTGCTCTGGTAGCTCCTGATATCAGTCTGTTTGAGTATGATCTATTTTTTAAAATTCGACCAATCTATTTATGAAACGATTAGAACATTGAAACTATTTGATTAGAAGAAGATTTTGAAGAAATTACAAAAGATTATTACTCCCTCAACTCCAGTTTTAATTCTTCCTTGCATAAATCAATTAAACAGATTGAAATAGCGTCGCTATCATATTTGAAGTACATTCTGTAGGATAAATCCTGCAATTGCTGGAAGCACTGTCGCAAATAATCCGATATATGTAGGAGCATCAAAGGGCCACGTGGTAACTTGTCTTTCCTTCTCTATAATGGTGTTCAAGATATTTAATGAATTTTCGATCTTTTGTAACCTATTTGAATCATTTCCATTGCTAGAAAGAAATTGCGCTTGATATTTCCCAAATGTCTGCTCTAACGTCTTAAGGGTATTTGTCTTTGCATATGATAACGTTATGTGCATCCCTGTTTGGACTACCATGAATGTAGCAATAGCAACTAAATTCAAAAAGATTATAAAAACAAAAGTTAAGAGGTTTGGTTTTGCGAGAATTATTATTTGATTTAATATAGCCATTAATGAACCAATTACTATCACTGCCATTATTTTAATCCATGTCAGTATTAAGAAGCTTGCTACCACTTTTGATTCAAGATAAAATAATGTATATGATAAAGGCTTCTCTGTTGTTTTTCTTTCGGGAGAAGCAATGTTCAAAAGTATTTGAGTAGATTCTCCACCTGATCCTTTTTGGATGATATATTTATTCAACCAAGGAAGAAAAGATGCCGTCAAGATGAATACTGCTAAAAACCATAGGAATAAGGAAGCTTGAAATATAAGTATTATACTCAAAAGAATAAGTGTTGCAGCTGCGATGTCAGTATAGGGATGAGAAACCTTATTTGCATAAGTTAGTCCTTGGAAGTTCCACCAATTTCCGAATTCTATTATGATAAAGCATGCAACAATTCCGAGTGAGAAAACATATTGCCATTTAGAATAAACACACTTCTTAATAAAATTGATAAGTGCTTCATATCCATCTTTCGTTAATAATTCTTCAAGTCCTTTGGTTCTTTCCGATTTTTGAAGATTTAGCTTTTCCATATATTTTTGGTTATATTCAATGATGTTAGGTAAAATTTGATAAATATCTTTAATTACACTCCTAATCACATAAACCGCTAAAAAACCAAGAACTGGAATTAAATAGAACATTATGTCTCTCAAAAGCCCGAAATCTTGATCAAATATATTAAAGTTTGAAGCTATTAGTAATGGGATCCAATAACAAAGTGCTACTATCACTAAAAGGCCAATCATATACTTATAACTAATAAAAACTTGTGATTTGACATATAAGGGGGTGTATTCCTTTTTAATAGCATTCATAATAACATTTCACCTGTAATCAGACAAGTCATAATTCTGATATGCAAGAAATAAATTTCTCAGACTATTCTGCAATGGGGATCATGATAGATAACTTAATATTGGATCTATTGTAAATTATAAACTAATATAGCTTGTTTATCTAATCATAAACTACAATAATATTTAACCTTGCTGGGATGATTTAACCATTAGTACATTAACTTAAAATCACTCAATCTACAAATATTGGAGCTGATTTAATGAGAAAGAATAAAATAATAACAGCAGGATCTTTAGACGATAATGTATTAATATTTAAATTTGGAGATAGCGAGAATATCAATCTTGCAGTTGAGACATTTGATGAAATAGCTAAAAAGACGTATGGTTCAAAGTCTCACTCAATTAAAAGTATCACCTCCTGTACTGACTTCAAAGACGAATTAACTTCAACTGAAATTACAAACATAATCATATTCGCTCATGGAGAACTACAGGGAATATCAATTGGTATCAATGCTAATGAAAATTTTGTTTCCTGGGATATATTTGTTCCATTTATTGAATCACTTCCCTCTAAACTAGTGATTGCCTTCGCATGTTATAGTGGTGTGAAATTTAATAACTCTTTATCAAACTATAAGGGATGGGGTGGAAAAATAGAAGCTGAATTTGCAGGATGGTTAGCTTGTGGATACTGATGAGCTGCTACATCAACTGAATAAAATAGTGAAAGAAATTCAGAAAAACAAATTCTGGAATCGAAGGAATATACAACCCATTGTTCCCCAAATGAAATCAGACAAAATATTAGATCCAGCGTTCAATGTAGTTTTAGAAGACAAACAACTAGCATGCAATCTCGATAAAGAACTAATCCTTAACCATTTAATGAACCTTACTAACGATTGCTTGCTTCAACCGACTGAAACTCAGTTCTCATTTCTGCAAAAAAGAGTTAAACAACTAGAGAAAGAACTCAAAGAGTCAATCAAAACGTGGAATGTCATTGTTCCTTTGGAGGGAATAAATCTCGAAAAAGAACTTAGTATAGACCTTGGTTCCATAAAAATATTTGTTCTAAGCGAGAAAGATGGCGAAAAACTAGAAGACTTGATTTTAGAAATTATAAAAAATAATCCTCATTATGATGAAGATAAGAAATACGAAATTGCCAAAATTTACAGGCAAAAATTTATTTCCGATAGAATTGGTAATGTTGTAGCAAGTGTAGAAATCAATGCTACAACTAATCTTGTTCTCAAAAGAGCTCTGGTTGAAATTAGAAGAGCACTTAGTGTTTTAAATCTTATATTTCTATATCCTTTTCATAATTTCAATAAATTCAATGTTAAATGTGAAAACTATCCATCAGGAGCCAGAAGATTTATACTGACCAGTGTTAGGAACTGTAAACCTTTAGCACAACGAGTTGGTTCGAAAAGAAATGTTAGGATCAATTCGGATACCATCCTTAACTTAAACCAAAATCCAATTTTCCTCTATTATAGAAAGATTCTTAGTAAGAGAAACCGAAATGACGTTGAAAAACGTGTATTGAGCGCCATATATTTATATGCAGAAGCGATCGGGGCGCCCAGACCCCAGGAAGAACCCACTGAAAGTTTAATCAATAATTACGATGAACGGGTTGGAGAACCTTGGACATTAGCTCCTAGATTCCTCTTACTGTTTATTGCTTTAGAATCACTCTGTTTACTGTCAAAAAAAGAAAGATCAATTAGTAAAAATCTCGCAAAAAGAGTAGCTTTCCTAGTTATTGAAACCGCTGATGATCGTAATTGGTTGTCAGAAGAAATAAGAAAACTCTACAAGAAAAGATCCTCTATTATCCATCATGGTTCTGGAGAGATAGACGAATCGGATTTCCGTTTTCTTGCGGATATTACCAGGGCAGCGATAATTTCATATTTTAATAAATGCGAGGAATTAGGATGGCATTCTAATTCAGATTTCGGTGAATGGGTAAAAAGCACAAAGTTAAGTAATAATGAGAAGATAAAAAAATTAAAATTGTTCAATGAAAGGGTCGAACTACTAAAAAATTTTTCTGCAGGACAACAGATACTTAAGGGAAAGCTAGGTGTCCGAGCGAGTGAAGAAAAGGACACTATTGTTCTTGACTTCACGACTTTAAACTCAGAGCAGATCACGGCCTTTCTATGTATTTTACGTATGTTTAGTATGGACAGAGATGGCATTTCTCTTCGTTTGATGGCAAAAAAGGTTTATGATTCGTCCATTAATACAACAATAAGAAAAAAATATTTGAAAGCTCGAAAGAGAATAAATGGCTATCTTAATGAGATATCATCAATCAATATCAAGGGTAAATCGTTAACAAATAAAGAACTCCTTGAGTGTTTTCTCTATGGGGAAGTTTTTCATTTCACACAAAGAGAAAATTTCGAAAGACTCATCCGCGGATCGGTGAGAGTGAAATTTTGGATTGGAAACATTGAAGAGGAGACTATAGAGTCTAATCGAACTGGATCAGGAGAGGTCTCTACAGAAATCATAAAATCAGCGTTGATTAAAATCCTAGAATTCTATTTACAGCGCCTATTAGAAATTAGAGATCTGAACTATGAAACTATAGACCTATTGGAGGTTATGAATCAAATTTAAGAGGTCTATGGATTTTCCAATCGAAACTAAATATTTTTTTTATCTAATATTTTATATTTTCTTCCTGATGTGTCCCATTCCACTCGTGCATCAGCGTTAATGAATTTATTGAAAGAACGAGAAGAAGAACTTAAAGGGAGATTTTTAACCATAGATTATCGACCTTTGTAAGACCGAAAATTAGGATGGAGATTTTTTTTGTAAATGCTTTGACAATTGATCGCTTACAAAGACGGCAGAATGATTTAACGCCTTTGGAATCAAAAAATGCCATGTAATCTTCAAGACACCAGATACAGAAATGTGGAACAGGAAGTCACCCAGGTATGAAGATAATGACTTCTTTAATAATGAAAAATGGGAAATTTACAATCTTTGTAACTATTTTGAGAATCTTGATTTTTATTCATTTGAAGATCGGACTGATGAGATCGCATGGATTAGTAATGATCTTCTAAAAAATATCGCCACTGCTTTAAATAAGGATGATTTTAATACTCACTTTTCTTTGGATTGGTTAAATCAAAAATCCTTTTCATTTGAATATGTTGGTGATCTAGAATTAGATCTGGTTATTAAATACCATGATCGAATCTTTGCTTGCTCTTATCGAATTTAATCGATCAAGTTATGGGGTTAATGGGTTGTCAATGGACTTCAGGTGTCTAAAATTCGAGTTTTTAAAAAAATCTGAATGTCAGTTTTAAATTGATCTTTTTCTCTTCTCTCTGACAATTTTATTTTATATAATTCTAGTTCCCGACATTCCCATCTAACATTATTTGGATAATCAATTCCTTTTAAGAGATCAATTGCTTGATTCAATTCAGGGTTGATTTGTTTAGTAACATATTCAATTAATTCTTTAGAAATAAGGAAATAAGGATAGGATTTCATTCGTAACTCTGCGATTGCAGTAGCTTTTTTATCATTTATTATCTTCTGAGACCATTGAGGCCATGAATAAGACTCGTAAAATGTTAATAGGGTTTTATCATACAAATAACGAAGATATTTATAGAAGAAAATAAGAAGGGGATTTCCAGACTTTAAAAGGTAATTGAAGTGAGCCCCTCGCATTATCCCTCGCATTATCTCAATTAGTTTGTCAGTATTCACGATATTTCTTAAAAACCAGAAGTCTGAATTTGATACTGTAGTATTAGTAAAATACGATTTTAGTTCTTCATAATTATTTAAAATTTTGATTTTAGCTGGATTAAAAATATGGATTATGAGGTCTGGTAATTCAATAGAAAAATTGATATTGCTTGTATCGTCATCACAAATAGAAAGCGCATTTTTAAAATTCACTGTTAAATACCATCTTTTTCTTTCCATAATAGTTTCAAAATCTTACTTTTGACTTGACTGAAAGGATTGCTTGAGGAAGTTTGTCTTAGAATGTTGTATTCTGGTTGATCAAACTTAGTTTTAAAATATTTTACAGAACCATCAGAAAAATAACAACGTATTTCATTTTCTTTTTTAAATTTCTTCATAAAGCTCTCTCTTGTAGAAGAACCTTTTGGAAGTAAATCAGCTAATAGCCATAAATGAGGAATTACTAGTTTTCTCATTCTCATAAGAACTTCTGCCATCTCTTCTATTGTTTCATCTGTAGTCTTTATTCCTAATTTTCGATCTTCTTCAAAAGCATCTATTTTATGAACTGTTTCTCTTATTACATCTCTCACAGTTAAAAGTAGATAATCAATATACTGATTCTCTGTTTTTTTAAAGATAAGATCACTTGCGTTAGTTAGCTCATTTCTTAATTTATGAAGACTACTAATTACTTTTAGTTCTACTTCACGGTAATCCCAAAAAACTCCTCTATCTGTAATACTCTTTCTAAAGAACTGATCTAGAGTATCCTCAAGTCGTTTTGTTATTGATAGAAAAGATAATTTCAGACCAGTAATATTGATTTCACCAATCAAAAATTTTAATTTTATTGCCACAGAAAGAGACGGATCATCAAAATTAATGTCGAAGTCATGTTTACTTTCCTCTGGCATAAAAACCTCCTCTTCAAACTCATTCTATATGTAAATCACTTTTCAAGGCATTCTGATTATTTTTTTCTCTTTTTAATGATAGCTGCTAGAAATTTTCAAAGTATTGTTATAAAGTTTTATAATCTGCTAATAATTTACAAATCATTGTCAATAAGTATCAAATCACTCAGTATTTTCATTAACGTGAAACTCATTTATCATTTATTTGAAACTTCGTCAATAAACCAGTTAAACAGCCTTATTCTTCATCCAGACCGTATCTAGGATACAAAAGTATCATTTATTGTTGTCATAGTCCGGGATCAACTTTAATCCTGAAGTCCAAAGCATACGAGACAGTAATTTATACACAGATTGAAACCAGATTCGAACCTCGAAATTTGCGGATATTTAACGTGCGGTTGTAACTGCCACTAATCCGATGTTTTCCAGGTCAATGATTGAATCACATAAGAAGATGTATCTACGTGTGAATTGTCGGGAGTCAATCCATAGGATTCTAACTCAAATGAGAGATCATGTAACCCCTCCAAAACTTGACTTAACTCGGGATGTCCATACTATCGATCAAATGATTCAACAGTACTCTGCAACGCTGGTTCAGCAGAACTATGTTGTGCTACTAGCATTAACAGAGATCGATCAGTTGAGTCTGAAGGAGTTTTCCACTGTCTTGAAAGCATTAGTACGGATTCGTGATACTGTTCGTGCGTTGGATGAGACCAACACCTTTCTACCTCAAATTGCCTCTCGCCAAAACCTCTTACTAATCACCAATAAGGAGGATCATACCCAGATTCTGACAACTATGCTTTCTGTTGCGGACGTGACATTTAATGTCATCACGTTCAGTCCCTACGACCAACAACAACTCTTTGATTTAGTGAAACAACGTGCTGAATTAGGCTTACGACCAGAAGTATATACACCCAATCTTCTCCGACACATTGCTCGGCTCGCAGAACCACATCACGATGCCAATCTTGCATTGAACCTCCTCTGGCAAGCTGGAACTGAAGCCTTGCGGGAGGAAGCTGACCATATCTCGTATGCGCATACCCTGTCTTCGTACATGTCTATGACAGCGTTTGATGAACTGGAAGTCCCAGAACAAGTGAAACAACAACAGCTTGAGTAGTTGTGATTACTTTCCCCCCATCCTAAACTTCTTAATTGAGGTGAAAGCTCCCTATTGGGTATTATACATCGTTGGTTTCCTCAATTTCAGTATGGTTGGACTAATCATGGTTCAACTCACGAATCTGTGTCTTTTACTTTATTGGTCCTATAAGAACTCCTTAAACTGGCATAAATTTCTAGATTTAATAGTATATACAGCTCTGTTAAGCCATCTTCTCCTTCCCCGAGGCGTTTATAAATATTATTTTACTCTCCATATTCCCTTAGTTGTTTTATGGATCTGTTTTCATTTTGGTTCTTCTTTAACTTCCTTACCTTCGCAACGAAATAAATTCCTACTCGTATTTCTGGTAACTTCCCTAATTCTGCTCCTTATACACCGTCTTTTCTACCTGTTATTAGTTTGGATAATTTTCTTTTTCATGCTCAAACATGAAATCTCAGCGTTGCAATCGAAAGACAGAGTTACTGTTACTTCATCTCCAGGACTTAGCGAAAGCTGATTCTTCTTATTTGTCCATAATGGAGATTTCGCTCAAATTGTTGCGCTTGAGGCAAGGGGTTAAAAAAGGTTAATCTAAAGACAGAAGAGTTAGATGGATTGATAAAAAACTATGGGGAGAAGTAACGAGCAATACTAACAAGGGAAAAGTATAAATGCTATACGAGTCCATCTAGCGACTACAATGATATGTACAGCAAATTTACAAATGCAACTGGGGCCACAGTTGCTTTCAACAAGATATGAATGGCCTCAAGAGGATCTCGGACTAGAAATTCCCGTAGAATGTCCGTATTGTGGAGGAGAAACGGAAGTAATAGGCACATGGGGCAGTTATCCCACTTCGACGGGAGATGTGAGACGGTATAGGTGCAAAAAATGTAAGCGAACCTTTAATCCAGCCAAAATACCCTATTGGCGTGATAAAGTCGAAGAATTTGTGTGGAAAATCTCCCAAATGGTTATTAAGGATCGGGTTGCAGTCAATGCCCTCGCAAGAATGTGGGGGGTGCCGGAAACAACCCTACGAACCTTAGTATCTGCTGTGAAAGATTTCCTCGCGTCCAACTTAGAAATCGCTAAACAGCTACAGGAACGGTTGTCTGTTCCGGACACCGTGAAGCACTCCGACTTAAGAATTATTTTTTATGACGAAGGCTTCATTAAACTACTAGGAGGGAATGGCTTTATATTGTTTACGCTCAATGCGGATGGAACGCCTATTAACGTAGCTATCGAACCTCGACGGGACGGGGAGACTATTTACGGCTATTTCGTGCAGGCTATGACTCAATTGGGAGGAATAGATATGATTGTGGCAGATGCCGCACCAGCTACCCTGAAAGCAGCCAAAGCTCTTCGTCAACCGTTGATTTTGGTACAACACATTCACAGTGGAAGGGGGAAGCGAGCGAGGATTATCAAATTGGAACCCATCCCTAATCGCAGAGGAATCTGGGAGACAACAGTAGAACTCCACACGGGGTCACTGTTACCTAATGCTGAGTCTAAAATCATAGCGAAAAGAATAAGGGTTTACCCTGCAAAGTGGGCTTCTCCGACGCCGAGAAAAAAACGTCCTATGAAGAAAAAGTATTCAGAACAAGAGACTCTCAAAAGAACTGGTGTCCTCACGTCAGTTGAAGGGGCTGGTTCGCTAGGAAAAAAGCAGAAAAGAAAACCAAGCTTTCTGAAAGGTCATGCGGTATTTTTACGAACTGGTGCTAACCCTTACGAGTATGAACTCAACTTTATTCCTGGGGAAGTTGATCTAACTGCAGCAGACTGTCCTTCTCTAACTGAGATTCAAACTATGCTTGGGATTGTCCACCAGACGTTGCCAAAGCAGTTTATCAGTTCTAATCGAGCGGAGGTTTTTAATGCGCTACATGACCGATACAACGTTTATTGGGGTCGGAAAACCCTTCATCATGCCAATCGTGATGTGAGAGCCTGGACTGCTGTTACTTTCTTCCCTGAGGGTTGTCACGCCCTTCTTCGACGACAGAAGTGGCATGTTCCGTATCGTCTGCTGGTTCATTTATTACCTTTGATGATTTCCAAGGTCAAGATTTCTTAGTTTTCCAAATTGACTTCATAGGTGGTGTTCAACAATTTAGACGAAATCTC
>JAEOTY010000453.1 GCA_016839625.1 Candidatus Hodarchaeota archaeon | reverse complement strand
TTGAGGAATGAAGTTTGACAAAATATCATCGTAGAACTGCATTTTGATCTAGAAAATCTTAAAAACGAAAGGAAAAATTGCTATTCCTGTAAGAACAGAGAAAAAGAGCAACCATGGGGGATGTATGATTCGCGTCTATGTAGAAATCTCTTTCTTTTGATTCTTTTAATTTAAAATAATGTGATAAAAAATGATAACTCCAAAGAAAGAAATTATTATGTTTTCTCAAAAAGAAGAAGAGAAAACTTGTCGTTTATGTATTCAACCTGCAATGTGCAATAACTTCGTTTGTTATAAGAAAAAACAAGGATCGGTAAATTGTAACGCTTGTGATGAGCGGTTATGCCAACACCACTGGCGTATATACTTTAGGAATAATATCTAATAAAAGATCATCTTCTTAGGCTCAGATATTGTTTTCTTTAATCGTTTTCAAACCAGGACGGTGAATAGATCTTTAATCTCTAAGACTTTTTTATAAAAAATAACTATTGTATCTACATTGGTTTAATAAAATACGAACACCGATAAGAGATGTGATATTTTAAAACCAAAAACTAAGGAAAATTACCATTATTGAGAAAAATAATTTAAAGATGAAACATCTTATGAAAGGTGAAAAAAGGGAAACAAAGACGCTTAGTAATAGAGAGTTCTCTTGGCTAATATTCCATTAAAAATCAATCGGAGTTTTCAATAAGTTGGAAGAATGGAGTGCTATTGTTTTAGCTGGAGGAATGGGTTCAAGACTTCTTCCTCTTACCTCATATTGCCCCAAACCTATGGTTCCAGTAGCCAATAAGCCAATGATTGACTATAATTTGGAGCTTCTAAGAAATGCTGGGATTAATGGTAAGATCGTGATTATTACAAAGCATTTACAAAAGAAGATCCGAGCTTATTTTGCTAAAATTGAGCATTTTAGTGATTTGGATATCATACTACCAAAGGTTGACCCTTTGGATACGGCTGATGCGGTAAGAAAAGCTTCCAATTACATCGATACTGATCGCTTCATTGTTTCAATGGCAGACATCATAACAAATATCCCTCTTAATGATTTCATGACTTTTCACCAGAAAAAAGGAGGTATAGCGAGCATCACCCTGAAAGATGTACCGTATCCTCGTGATTTTGGTGTAATCATGCTAAATCAAGACTCTCGAATTTTACTTTTCTTGGAGAAACCGCACCCTGAAGAATTAGGATTAGCAGTCCTAACTTTTTCCAAGAAAGAAACCATCCATCTTCAATCCAACTTGGTAAACACTGGGATTTATGCTTTTAACCATGGAGTTCTAGACATCTTAGAATCATTGCATGATTTAATGGATTTTGGTAAACATGTGTTTCCGTATCTTGCACGAGAATATGGAATTTTTGGTTATGTGAGAGATTATTATTGGATGGATACAGGTAACCCCGAGACTTATTTATATACAAATTGGGATGTACTAAGACGTTGGGCTTTTCCCTATTTTCCTAAAGCATCATGGGAAGAAAACAGCATCTGGTGGGACGACAGTAAACCAGAACTCGCCCCAAGAGCTCAAGTTAAATCACCAGCAGCTATAGGATCCGCTGTTAAATTTGGTTTGGGTACAGTGATTGGCCCCCATACAGTTCTTGGCAATAAGGTGACCATTGGTGAGAATACTACTATTCGTGCTTCTGTCATCTGGGATCAAGTGGAAATTGGTGACAATGTACGTATTGATGAAGCTGTGATATGCAATAATATAATCATTCCAAATGATTCAAAGTTGGCTCCAGGAACAGTCATTGGGCCAAACACACGTATTGAAACACCTCTTATAACTACAAGAAATCAAATTATAAGAGAGGATTCAGTGATATCGTGAATAGAGTTCTTTAACTATGTTTTAAAGAGAGGATAATGAGAGTTGACATCAGAAAAGGGTTCTTATGTGAAATGGGGCAGGATTATGGCTTTTTCTAATAAAGAATTGACTCCTGAATTAGCCGCATTGCTTGGAGGAGCGATGGGGACATTTATCGATTCAAAAGCGGTGGTCATGGTTGGTAGAGATTATCGGCGCGACTCTAGAATGCTCAAACGATCTTTTTCAGGAGGATTACTGGCAACTGGTATAGAATTAATTAATCTTCGAGCGGTTCCAACAAGTGTTCTGCAATTCTCTGTACGTCGTTTTGGTGCGGATGCAGGAGTAATGATTGCAAGGAGCCATAATCTAGCTGGGATGGTTTCTATTAAATTTTTTGATTC
>JAEOTY010000452.1 GCA_016839625.1 Candidatus Hodarchaeota archaeon | reverse complement strand
GAAATGGTAGGTAATCGTGAACTTTTATTTCGGGTCTTACAAAATATACTGGATAATGCTGTAAAATATTCTCCTCCTAAGAAAGGAATTATTGAGTTATTTGCTGAAGAACAAAGCCTCAAAGGTCACAAGATCATTAAAATCACCGTTAAAGATAACGGTTTTGGATTTAATAAAAGAAATCTAAAAAGGGTATTTGAACCATTCACACGTTTTGAACCTGGATCAACATCAACAGGATTGGGTTTGTCTATAGTTAGAAAGATCGTGGAATCCATTCATGGTGGAACAATTGAAATTTCCTCGCTTGGAAGACAAAAAGGGACATCTGTTAATATTTTACTACCAAAAACCTAACTTCCTATTTTTAGAGAAAATAATTCCATGAACAAACCCCCCAAGGATGATATCAAAAAATTTATTCCATTAAAAATAATTTAAAGGGTAATTAAGAAATAATTGATGCTTTTTTCTAATCGTTTGCTTTTTGCTTGAAATTAAGGAATTACTTTGAAAAAACTCTACTTATTTATATTCGAATTGTTAAAAGGTTGTTTGAAGAACATTGGAAGTAAATCCTCTTAAATTACTTGAAAAAGAATATACACTTCTTATTCTCCAATATCTACATCTAAATCCCAACGGACGGGCCTTTGAACGTATTTGTTCTTCAATAGAGCATCATGCTACTCCTTCTAAGGTCAGTGCTCGCTTAAATGATCTTCTCGATCTAGGACTGGTCATTAAAATTCAAGGAGAAGATGATCAAGTTCTATTTGCTCTCTCTCATAAGGGTAGGTGTGCTTCCGAAGTTGTGTGGGATCTCTTCAGAATAATCTTAAATCCCCACGACGATCCAGCTGATGATAAGGATTTCTTAGATTTCCTTTTATGAATTTTATGAATATATTCAGAAACTTCTCGGATATTTTTTCTCTCTCCTTCGCATCCGAACAATTAATTTAATCCCTCAGATAAGGTGGGTATGTATGTCATTTGCGCCAGATAAAATGCAAAAACTCCTCAAGAAGCAGAAGTATCAGCTTTTTGGAAAAAACACTGCCGTAAAAAAGTGCAATTGGACACATAACGCGTTAAGAGAGAATCGTCTCTGTTACAAGCAATTCTACGGAATTCAGTCCCATAGGTGTATCCAATTCTCACCCACACTAATTTGTAACTTTTCCTGTTCTTTCTGTTGGCGTATTCATGAATCTGACCTTGGTCTCAAAAACATGTATCTTGAATATCGTTCTACTAATAATAAGTTGAGAGAGGTTTTCGATCCTCCCAAGGAGGTCGTTGAAGCTATATTCTTAGGTCAACGCAGGATAATCAGCGGGTACAAACCTTTTATTGATTCTACAAAGTATAATGAGGCAATGAATCCGAAACATGCCACTTTAAGTTTAACTGGAGAACCTTTTCTTTACCCGTGGATTCCAGAGTTAATTGAGGAATTAAAAGAGAAGAATCTGACAGTTTTCATAGTAACAAATGGTAGTGTCCCCGGAATGTTGAATTCAATCCTAGAATCCAAAAGTTATCCTACACAGCTATACGTTACTCTTCCTGCTCCTGGTGTTAAAAATTTTCTCCGTACTCATCATCCTTTAGAAAAAAAACTCGCTTTGGATAAAATTTGGGAGACCCTGCATATTATTGGAAATGGAGTTCCCTTTCGAACTGTTAGCCGTTTGACTTTAGCTAAAGGACTTAACATGATAGATCCCCAAGGATATGCAAAAATGATCAGCATTATGAAACCGTCTTTTATTGAAGTTAAAGGCGTAGTTCATGTGGGTGCGGCAGAAAAACGACTTCCAAGATCTATTATGCCTTCCCATGAAGACATTCGTATGTTTGCTCATGAGTTAGAGGATTTTTTAGACTATAAAATTGTTGGAGAATCAAAAGTGAGTCGTTTAGTGATATTGTCTGATGAAAAAACCCCTCTATTGATTCCAGAAACAGAAAAACCTTCGTTTCAACCAACGAATAGCAATTAGAGAAAATGTTATTTCATATCCTTTTTTAAAGTAAAGTTTACAGATAAAATAGTGGTGTCTTGTATATTTCCCTGAAATTACCTTCTACAAAAAATCAACCTCGTTAAACATTTTGGTTTTTAGAAGCAATGATTGAGGATATATTTTTATGAGAGATGATATGGAAATAATAATAAGAGATATGAGTGACTCATTGTGGATTTATTTTGCACTATGAACTTACAATCCAAACGGGAATTCATATTAATAACACCTCCCTTGTTTCATTGACGTTCAAGTTAAATTTGTGATGTATTTAGGGAATAAACAGTTAAAATGGATAATTGGCAGTTGGTGATGGCAAGATGAAACTTGCTGAAAAAACAATTGATTCAATAACGAGATTAAAGTTAAAATCCGGGAAAAGCGTTGAAATTCATATAATTAAACAGGATAATGGTATTGATCGCTTGATCATAGAAAAAGATAATGAAAGCCTTTCTCTTGAACATGGAGAAATCTCTGATTTTATTGCATTATTCAATGATTTCTTACAAAATAGTTAGAATTTTTGGAGCTGAATTTAATGGAAATCGAATACCAAAACAAGTATGTAGTCAGCTGGTGTTTAGATCGGGATGGGCCTCGTATTTGTCTACGAGCTGTAACAAGAGAAAGTGAAATCCGTAAAATTGAAGTTATTAGCGATAATTTTATGCTCGAATTTGAAGATGAAGAAGCTCGAGCTTTCTTGAATATTTTAAGTCAATTGGTAGCTGAAAGGACAATAGTAGCTCAGGTACCCCAATATCCTGAGCCAAAAGAAGCAATAATCGAGGAGGAAATTCCTGTATCAAGTATAGTTACACACCCAGAAAACCTACCTGTGATTACAGGTCAAATGGTTACCGAAGCTACTCCAGAAGTTAAAGAAGCAGTTTCTTTTACTGCTGCTCCATTAGTTAAGGAATCCGTATCCTTTGAGGCTGTTCCTAGAGTTGAGGAACCCGTGGCTTTTGACACTGCTCCTAAGGTTGAGGAATCTGTATCCTTTGAGGCTGTTCCTAGAGTTGAGGAACCTGTACCCTCTGATCATCTCGACTCGTCTGAAATTATTCGGGTTCTCAAACATTCTGAACGTACTTTCTCTGAATCCATTGCTAGTTCTCCAGATGATGTTTCAATAGAGGATCAGCTTTCAATTACACCTAAACCCGAGAGGCCTTCTATCGCGCCTAAAAAACTCGAGATTCATCCAATTCGTGAAAGCACAGATGTCTTACAAACTGAAATTGAAACAGCATCATTTTTCCAAAAATCTGAATCCAAGAGCCCTTTGGAGATGCTGCTGGAAGATGAAGGGAAGAAAGAAGAGATAGAAGATAAATCAACTCAAGTTCCCGAAATGGATGTTTTGGAAGAACCTAAGCTGTCTCAAAAGCCTTCCATTGCTTTTACCCCTGATGATTTACAAACAGAAGCTTTCTTTAGTAAATTTGATACTAAAAGTTCATTGGACCTTTTAAAAAAGCCCGAAGCTGAACCTGAGCTAAAAATTGATCACAGTGTTAAGTTGGCACCAACACCAACAATCATCAAGAAAGAAGGATATGTTACTGAAGTGGAACGAAGAGCAGCCATCGAAAAAGAGCGAGCGGAGAGGAGAAAACGGTTGTGGGAATTGACACGAGGATTCTAAAGCCTATTTTTTCCTGATTTTTGCATAGACTAATAATATAAGAGTCTCTTGAAAGATGCACATTAGAAAAACACCAATTTCAGCCTTAATTTTTGACGCAGGTGATGTTCTTGTTCATAAATTACCAGATGACAATCTTAAGGTCTGGAAAGAAATCTTAACTCACTTTCAAGCATCAAACTTGGATCCTCAGGAACATTTTACTCAATTGTATAACAAAGTCCGAACTCTTGGATCAGATTCCAATTCTGAAAGGGATTTTGTCAATTTACCTGATATCCCATCGCTCAATATTCCTATTCATCTAATTGAAGAATATGAAATCGAGAGGTGGTGGGAAAATCCCGATCCACAGCTATTCAATACAATATTCCAATTATGGAGAATTGGCTACAAAATCGGTATATTAACTGATAGTGTTCTGCATTCTGGAACAATTCGGAAATTACTGTTTCCAGTGTCTCCATATGTGCATGAAATTGTATCCTCACGTGATAATGGAGCTATGAAACCTGAATCCCAAATGTATTTAACCATCTTGTCACAACTAAATGCAACACCTGAAAAAGCAGTTTTTATCGCTCATGATCCTGATGAGATAAAAGGGGCATTATCCATAGGATTACTATGTGAAGATTTTGAGACTATTAGAAATTTGAGTGAGTTAGTTGAAAGAATCAAAAGAAAATATGATTTAATAACAAGGTAAGTGTTGGAATGGAAACTAATGTAAACAAAATCCCTTTCGTAGCTATCTTACATGCCTATCAACCTCCGACGCAGAAAACAAGCATTCTTGATCGAATTGTAAAGAATTGCTACTTATCTGTTGCCCAGGCTTTAGAAAGAAATCCTGAACTCAAAATCACTTTAAACATGAATGCTAGTTTGTCCGAAATGTTAGAAGATGATTACTTAGTTGTAATAGAGAAATATGCAGAGCTTGCACGAAACGGTCAAATTGAATTCCTAGAATCTGGAGCTTATCATCCGATCCTTCCATTATTATCCCAAAAGGAAGCAAAAAAGCAAATAGAGATGAATAGAAAAATTAACGAACGAATTTTCGGATCAATCTGGAAACCACGCGGATTATGGCCCCCTGAACTTGCTGTCTCTGAAACCTTAGCCACTCTTGTTGAATCTTTAGGATATGAATATATGATTGTTCCAGAGATTGCTATTAGCGGAAACTCCCCTTTTCCCACCCCTTTACTCACACGATTGCCTGTACACCCGAGTGCCCCGAAATTGTATCTTATTAATCGTAATCGTGATGTATCTAACAATATTTCTTTCCGAAAATATTCTTCTATCTTGAATGTTAAGGAACATTTCTCTCAATTACAAACCATGCAACCTGAAGGAAAATTAGTCTTTGCCTCGGATCTAGAGACGTTTGGTGAACACCATCGTCATTATGAGAAATTTCTTATCCAAATTCTTCAGTCAACTGACTCAAAAACTGTTTCTGACATTTTGGAATTACCCCACCAACCCATCGTGGAATTTCGTAGCAGCAGCTGGAGTACTTCTAAAGAGGATCTATATCGTGGTATTCCTTTTCCTCTTTGGGCCTATCCTGGAAATAGTGTCCATGAGCTGCTAAATTTTCATCAGGATCTAATCTCAGAAACACTTGAGTTCCTCTTATCAAAAAAGGATGAATCTGATTATGAGGTGAAATTAGCATTAAAGGCAGTCGCTAAGGCACAACACTCTTGTCAAACCTGGTGGGCGTCCACAAAAGATCATTTTGGTAAAGAAATGATTATGGAAGGGTTTAATGCCCAACAATCGGCATTAAACATGACATTAATGGCAATTGAATCTGAAAGTGACCACATTATACTTAAAGGGATTTCTGATCGAATTGACAAGAGGTTAGAACGATATTTATCTCGTATTCGATGATGAAAGTAAACAGATGAAACGGAGTGAAAATTCAGATGGATGTTGAAGCTCTTCTTAGAGATTTGATCCATTTCAGGACTATTAATGATCCTGCAAATGGGATTCGACCTGAACCCGCTATTCTTGATTATATCCGTATATTAGTTCAGGAGTGGGAAGTTAAACTTCAAGCCCAAATTTTCGAGGATCATAGTTATTCTTCACTTTATTTTGCTATTGACCCAAACAATAAGGTCGATATCCTTTTTATGGGCCATCTTGATGTGGTTCCTGTTAGTAAGGGGTGGAAATCAGATCCATTCGTTCTTAGGGTCGAATCAGGCTTAGCATATGGTCGTGGTGTGAAGGATTGTAAAGGGTCAGTGGTTTCAGCACTACTAATGCTTGAAAAACTAAGTGTAGAGAAAAACCCTCTTTTGGAGCGAATTGGTTTTTTTCTATCAATGGATGAAGAGAGTGGGGGCCATTATGGGGCACAAAAATTTTTAAATAACCTTAAGAAAAACAACATACTCCCTCAATATGTAATTAATGTTGATGGCGGACCCCGAGTAGTGTATAAGCGACGTGCTGGATTTGGGGTAAAATTAAGCCTTCCGGCTAAAATCCTAAAGACCAAAGGACGAGGACAGTTGAAAAGTCAAAAGTGCCAAACACGGATCGTTGGAGACGCTAACCGTCATAGTGCATACTTTGTGCGTGGTAGTGACACTCACGCGTTAGTATCACTCTCAAAGCTTCTTCATCTCAACAGAAATTGGAGGGTGAACAATATTTTCGGTTCATGGGTTAAAGGAAACGTTATTCCTGACGATATCGAAGCAAAAATTGTAGTTCCATCAAACGTTTCTGATTCTACACTAGTAACCTATGATGAAAATTTGACAAGTGTTTTGCGTAAAATCCGTAGTTTAATTCTTATTGATATACAAACAGATATAATCAGTGAATTTGGTATTTCAGTAAACCCAAATCTTGTTTCTTATTCTTCAGCGGGAACAGAAATATATTTCGATGTAAGGGCATTCCTTTCATCGGATAAAACAGAAAATTTGATTAATGCTTTTAAACAACGATTAGAGGAACTTGTTACAGAAGCCACAATCACTTGTTCAGGAACCTCAGGATATTTCTACACTTCAAAAGATTCCCCTCTTGTAAACATATCAGCTCAGGTTTTAGAAGAGTATTCTTTACCCTCTGATGCTTGTGAACAAGAAGGGGCCTCCGATTCTCGCTACGTATCAGCCTATCAAATACCAGTCATCGATTTAGGACCAAGAGGTGGAAATATACATGGAACCGATGAGTATATCGACTTAGAATCAATGAAAGAATTCGCCTCTATTTACGAGGAAATTGTTTCCCGTCTCCTCACCCCTTAAATACGACTGTGAGTATTAATAACTTAAAGGTGAAATGAAATGAAAATTCGGCAAAAGGAGATACTTAAAGAAAGAGTGAATACTAGCGGATGGAGTACTTGGGAATGCGAACCATCTACTTTTGATTGGGAATATAATGAGGATGAAACCGCCTATGTGTTTGAGGGAAAAGTAATTGTTAAAACACCTATCGAGGAAGTCGAAGTAAAAGGGGGCCAGTTAGTACAGTTTCCAAAAGGAATGAAATGCACTTGGGAAGTGATTGAACCCATAAAGAAAGTTTATACCTTTCAAAAATTTGATTGGTCTGCTTGGGAAAAATCTATTGAGGAGTAGGGTACCACTTCCATTAATTTGATAAGGATGAAAGCTTTCTTCGACGTAATATTGTATTTTTTCTTATTTTGAAAGACTCTTCAAAATTAGAAATTTAATACTTCTTGACTTTACAAGATAAAATTTCGAAATAATTTAAAAAGGCTTGTTTTGTAATTTAGACAGCATAGAGAAGAATTTGCAAAGGAGTTAGGGGAAAGGATCAAAAATTATTGCGGTAAAAAGTGTT
>JAEOTY010000451.1 GCA_016839625.1 Candidatus Hodarchaeota archaeon | reverse complement strand
GAATATCAGCCGCATTCTTTACTGTAAAAGACACTGGGTCTAATTTTGTGAGCTTATATTTCGTAATCATTTTCTGGAGTGTTTTAAAGTGTGAATCTGGGATTTGATCCTTTAAAGTTGGAAGAACGTTTGTTACATCGATTTTTGTTTCTATGGTTATTAATTTAAAGAAGATCTGGACATATTTCCATGATGTTAAGGTTAGCCCAGCTGTAAATTGATCGCAGAAATGTCGAATGTAAGGAATAAACAGTTCTTCTTCTTTTTCATAACCCTTTAACATATCGTGCCCAATGCGAGATAATGTCCCTCCAACATCATACTCTTCGTTTATTCTTGTGGTGAGATTTATTAGGGATTCTTGAAATCCTTTAATTTCAGGATCAACAATGATAAGAAAGGGGAATTCCCGTTGAAACTTCGTGAAGATCTCATTTTCAAGACGAGTATGAAGGTTATCTTTTGTCACTTCAACTAGTGCAAAATCCTCAAGAAAGCTCTTTAAGTCATTCTCTTCGAATTCTTGGATTATTTCTTTGAGAGATTCGCTTACTTTCTCCTGTCGCTCAATACTCTCTATCTCAGAACGTAAATATTTCACAAAATCTTTATGTAATGAATCAATTTTAGAAAATTTGACTAATGCATGAGGGTGTTCACTTGTCAGGAGTTCTATAACATCCTCAGATAGGTCTGTCACTAAATCATTTCTTTCACTTTTTATTCTGGGACAAAGATCTTGGTATTTTCCTTTGTATTCTGAAACTTTAACCAAAGTAGGTGAATATTCATAATCATTGATAGATTTTAATGACACTTGGTTGAGGGCTGATTTTAGAAGATCATCATCCATTTGGATTGATTTTCGTTTTCGTGCCCTCTTGATACACTCAAAGAAGATATCTAAGATATCATTAACTCCTAAAGCTCTGAATTGTCCAATCGTTTGATATACTTCGGTTTTTAGTGTTTCTTCTGCTAAAAAAGTAACAAGGTATTCATAGTATTCTACTAATTCAGGAGCAACTTCTCGATTATCTGGAGAAATCAGTAGGTATTGTCCAACAAGCTCCCCGTGTTCACTTGTTACCATAAACCGGCCAGTTTTATTACTGTGACTACCACCAACAAATCTTTCCGTGTCTCCTCCAACCTCTCCTCCTATCATTTGTTGAACGGCAGTCAACCCTCCAGTATAAACCTGTTCATCTAAATCAGTGCGCAAACCAGGTTGACCTACACTTACCAGACTTAATCCGGCACGCGAAGCCACACTAACCCAGACTACGGGGTTATAATCGTAATCAGTCACTTTTTAAGTCTCCATTACTTCTAAATATTCCACTCAACTGTAAAGAGCGCGCTCATTCAAAAAGTTTACAAAAGTATTGGAGAATACATTAATTATTCAGATATAAATTTTCTTGCAAATAAACTAATACTTCAAAAAAAAAAAGCGCAGCAGAAAAGAAATGCATTGAAAGTCATATTGAGGGCGTAAAGCGAGTGTTTAGAAAAAAATTGCGGGAATTATTGAATATGATGGGAGTAACGGACATTGATGAGGAACTCCTTGATAGCCTTCAGCGCCAGCTTTTTCAATTCTTAGAGTTCGATGATATGTTTGCAGGAGGAATCACGTTTAAGACTGGAAGTATTTTAACGACAGTTCAAGTGCAAAATTATCAAGAAATTCGAGATAGGATTCATTATAAATACAGAAATGGCGAACCATCAGAGAGGTTGAATTTACGCCTATCGATTACTAGTCTATGCCTTTACCTTAAAGAAGATCGTAAGTGTCAAATCACTGATGAGAATTGTGATTTTCAACCAAAATGGTGGGAATGTGAGATTGTCCAAGCTTCATGCAAAAATGACAATGAAGAATGGAAGTAAGGGTGTAATTCCTCCTAATAATTTTCGACTGTTCATTTGTTTGATCTAGACTTAGAGTTTCTGTCAATACTGGGAAATAATGCTTTTAAGGTTGATGAATCAGATATAATACGGATTATCTCTTGAATAAGACGCGATTTCCCTGTATTTTCTTGAACTGACACTGGAAATATTACCAAATTATGTGTCTTAGTCCAAGATGCCAACGTTTTGGTAGCACTTTTTTTCTCATCTTTAGCATTATTACCAACTATCAAGATCTTAGTGGGAGAGATATACTCGCTTACTGTACTATAGAGTCGCTGAATTTCAAGTTGAGAGTCTTTGTTTTGATAGTCAAAGACTAAGATGGTTACAGAAGCAGCCTTTAAAAAAGTGGATATTAGATTAGAATAGATTTCATTACCTGAAACGTCGCACAACTGTAAATAATACTGGTTATCATATGCAACGGTATCCAAATTATAGAAGTTCACTCCAATTGTAGGAATATACTCATTTGGAGGTGAAAGATTAAGAATCCACTGTACAATCGAAGTTTTTCCAACACCACTCATTCCAAGAAATACAATTCTATAAAAAGTAGCCAATGATGTCACTGATGATGAAGAGCTCATTAAAAGCACCAAAATCTTTAGAGTCGAATATTTTCGAAGGTAATTTCGGGTTGATCACCGATGGCTTTTTCGTGCCATAGTTCAAAAGGAATTGTTCTCGTTTTTTCCGTATCCCCTCTAACAACTATCCCTCGATATTTCCTCAATATTTGTAGTGCGATCCATGAAAATCCTTGTGCTACTATATAGATTTTTGATACCCCAGTAAACTCAGAGAGGTTCTGATTAAGCATTGGGCCGACGATTTTTTCTATATCCCTTGAATCAACCTTTCCTTGTACACAGAAAACCCAAATTCGCATTCCTTGCCCATCATATGCTATCAAATCGTAAGGCCCTGATTCGACAAGAGAACGAGCAGGTTGGATAAAAACAATATCAGCAATATTGTTGGTGAAAACCGAAAAACGCAAAGCTAACCCTCCAGGTATTGATGGATCTCGTCCAATTAAAATAGAGTGAAGGATTTCAATGAATTTGGGTGAAACAGTTACAAGTGTTAACAGAATTGATTCAGTATCACCAGAAAGGTTGGTAATAACATTCTCTCCTATCCCAAAATCACGAGAAAAGTTGCTGATAACTTGTGGAGTTAAGCCAGAAAGCCGTGACATTTCAGTTATCAAGGAACGGTGGAAAGCGCTGGTTGTTTTAGTGTCATATAGCATTGATAGTGATTCTACAGATTTAACACCTTTTTGAGGAACTAATGTTGGCCTGAACTTTCCACTACGTCTTAATTTCCGATTATCCATCAAAAATCTGGCTTTTTCTAAAGCAATCTCTCCAAGAGATTTCGTAACTAATGTTGTACTGCAATCAACACAGGAATAGTTAACCTTACTCGAAGATGAATAGTGGCGAACAACCCCTATTTCACAAAAAAAGGCAGAACGACAAGTGGGACAGAAATGGGCAATAAAATGATCGCTGTCGGTAAGATCTCTACTAGGCCCTCCTTCTAACACACATGGCCGACAATTACTGTCACAGTGTATTTTCAAAAGATACAACCTCGAAATTTTAGACTAAAATAATAAGCTTGCTTTCAGAATTTAAAATTAACCTTGTAATAGAACCTGCTTTTGCTCTTTACCATGTCTATTCGTCTACGAACATAAGTTAAAGACTAAAATAATAAGGTCATTTTCGGGAATTTAAAATTAACCTTTTGATGATACCTGCTTTTGATATGTGATTCGTAAATTATATACATAGAAGAAATATTATTATTTCTGATGCTATTATGAGATATCTATTACAAGAATCAAAACAAAATTATCTTCTTCGCCTTTTTCGAGGAGAAGATGTCCTCGAATCTCTTCAAAAGTTTTGTAAACACAATAACATTGGTTCTGGACAAATACAAGGAATTGGCGCAGTTTCTGCTGCTAAGCTAGGCTTTTTTGATGGGACCGAATATTTAGTTAATTCCTTTTCCGAAAACCTTGAAATTCTATCTTTGAACGGAAACATTGCACAAAGTGAAATAGTCCACGTCCATGGTGTATTTGGTCGTATAGATGGATCTTGTATTGGGGGACACATTTTCCTAGGTTGTATTGTATCAGTAACCTGCGAAATTCAAATTCAAGTTTTAGAACCCACGGTTTCACGAGCTGAAGACCCAAAAATAAAATTAAAACTATTAGAATTACCGAGTGAAATTAAATAAACGACTATTTAGCATAACTTCGAATGAGATGAAATTCATCATGAAAAGAGTCATCAGAACAGGAAAAACAGCGGGCCCTTACAGTCCTGCGATTGCGACAACAAGACAAAAACACATTTACGTGTCTGGTCAGATTGCCACGGATTTGGAGGCAGATATTCACATCCAAACTCAACAGGTGATGCAAAAGATCGAGAATATCCTGGGTGAAGAAGAGGCATTTCTGAGCGATATTATTAAGACAACAATCTTCTTAGCAGACATTAGCGACTTTAAAACAGTTAACGAGGAATATACTAAATTTTTTCCCATGGATCCCCCAACACGCTCTACTATACAGGTAGCTGCTCTTCCGTTGGGTGCTCGCATCATGATTGAAGCAATAGCAGTCAGAGAGTAATGTTAAGCTTCAGTTACAATAATAAGATAAGCTTTAAATTATATCAAACAAAACTTTAGCAATCGATTTGATATTAAGATTCTGTTCTACTTAAAAAATATCTTAACGTAAAGTAGGATAGAATCAGATTTTTGCTCAGGATGTTGAATTTTTGGACATAATAAGAACCGTTAAAAGAGTAAAATCTCGAAATACTGTATTAAACAATAAGTTGATCTTACTTTTCCTTTTTATGACTTTTTCGATTAGCAGTTATCATTTTAACAAACCTATCTTTCAAGTAATAGCTGAAGATGATATTCAGGGTGTTTCTTTGAATTCGGCTGGAATGATAACAAAAAGCATTAAAGAAATTGATCACAATTTTTCTCCCACAGATCCCATCCCAAATATAATCTTAAGTGTTGGTACCTATAACCCTGAGAATCCTATCTTGATTATCAATAACACTGCTTTTAATAGTACCGCTTACAACAAAAGTTGGCAAGGTAATGGGACAAAGATAAACCCCTATATTATCAACAATTTAAATATAACAAGTTCTTCATCAAATAACTTAATAGATATTCAGGATACCAATGTCTATTTTGAAATATCAGACTGTTATTTGTCGACAGGATTTAATGCAATTGCTTTAAATAACGTTTCAAATGGTTGGATCTCTAATAATATTATTACAAATTGTACAGGCCCAGCTATATCTCCCCAACAATGCAATGATACTATTTTTTGTGATAATTATCTTTTTAAAAACAGTTATAGTGGTTTCCACCTCCAATACTGTGAAAATACAACAATCTTGAACAATACATTAACAAATGGTTCAACTGCAATACAAGTTAGTGATTCAAGAAATACTACAATCAACAATAATGACATCTCATTTTATAACAGCGATGGAATTTCAGTGGATAGTACATTTAGTATTGTCTCAGGAAATGTCCTTTGTGGATGCCATATTCGTGTCCATGTGAGTTCTGATTATAGCATTGTTGAAGATAATCTTATCTATAATTACGAATGGAATAGACATTGATGAATCAAGGAATTGCGTATTTACAGATAATATGATTTTCAATCATGTTCAAACTGGAATTGTACTGCACAATTCTGAAGAATGTACCTTTTCTAGCAATAGAATTTTCAATTGTGGTAGTGGATTTCAATTAGGTCAATCTATGAATCTTACTATCTCCAACAACACAGTTCACAACGTCTCATATGGAATTCGGATCCATTCGGGTTGTGATTATAGTCAAATCATAAATAACACCGTACACGAAACTAGTTTTGGAATAAAACTTGAGGAATGTGGAAGTACATCAATCTCTCATAACACTATCTATAATTCTAACACTAGAGCGATTAAACTTGATAATTCAAAATATAATATAATTTCGTACAATAACATTAGTAATACTCTTGAGAATTCTGATAGTTACGGAATACATCTATATGAATCTGATTATGCCACACTTGAGCATAACTCCATCTCAAATTCAATAGGATATGACACTGCTGGAGTTTATATTCAAAATTCCAAAGAGACAAACATCTCTGAAAATGCTATTTTTAAGAATAGTGGGCGAGGAATCGATCTTGATCATGCAACCGATTGTAGACTCATTAATAATATCTTCTATGATAACAATGGATATGCTATCAGAATTTTAGGATATATCGATGGAAATATTGATGTTATGTGGAACGATTTTATCAGCAATCACCCAACTGGATCCTCACAGGCTTATGATGATGGAACTAGCAATAAATTCAAGAATAACTATTGGGATAATTGGACCACGCCAGATAGTAATTCAGATGACATAGTTGATGTCCATTATCCGATTAGTGGTGGATCAAATACGGATAATTATCCCTTAACGTCGCCTTTCAATCCAAGTCCAATCGATTATGTGTCTCGACCTGTTATCCTTTCTCCAAAAGCAGACACAGTAGTCAATGGTACGATAACAATTCAATGGACAGCCTCATTCGATTATTCTGAACACCCTGTCACATACTCGATTTTCTATAAGGATGATGATACAGTTCATCCTTGGATTGAATTGGAATCAGGGTTAACTAGTACTAGTATTGACTGGGATACAAACACAAGCGTCTACAATAACGATCAACACTACCTCAAGATAGTCGCTACCTGTTCACAAGGTGTTTCTATTATAACTATTACAAATTGGTCATTTACCATTCGTAATGAACTAAGCACGACTACTACAACAACCACGACAACATTGAGTGAGGAATCTGGTACGGAAGAACCTCTACTTCCATTCTTAACCCCTAGCTATTCAATTACGATTCTGATCATTTCTCTGTTAACAGTTATGATCAGTAGAAAAAGAGAAAAATCAGGGTAGAGATTTCTTAACCAATGTGTGCAACCTCTAGCTGCCCAGTACCTTCCTCGATGCTCTGGGCAAGTGTCACTAAAATATAAGGAACCTCTCGTCGAACTAGGTAATCTAGAATCATCTCAAACCTAGTAGGGTCGTAATCTAGCGTCACCTTATCCAGCACGAAGAGCGGATAATCAGTTATGTACTCCTCTCGACCTGCTAACATGACGATTAATGCAATGGTGATTCGCTCGCTATCACTTAGACTTTCAATTGGCTGGTCAATCAATTTTCCTTTCCGTTTACGTTTAACAATTAGTCTAAAATTCGGATCAATCCGGATATCTTCAAAATCACGATAAACCATCAGTTGATAGACTTTTTTGATCTGATTATTGAAATTATCAATGACACCTAGTTTGACAATCTTTTCTCGCTCTTCCAGATGGGCTTGTAATGCTCCATAAAAGTCAAATTCTGTTTGTACTTGATCAATTTGGTCAATTCGCTTAGATTTTTCAGCCATTTGCTTATCAATTTGCTCTATTTTGCCAATAACTTGTTGGATCTTGGCATCTAATTGATTGACTAATTTTATCGAATCAGCTCTTCCTTGATCTATTGATTTCTCGAGAATTTTGAGTTCAGAATTCTTCTCTAAATATTTTTTCTCTGATGTTTCGATTTCCTTTGTCTTTTCACTGATTTCTCTTTGTAGACGACGATGTTCTTGTTTTGATTTTCTGATTTTGATTTGATTATCATTTTTTATTTTATGAATGAGAACTTCCAAGTCTTCTTTGCGACGTTCTGCGTCATCAATCTGAAATTCTAATTCACGGACACGCTTACTAAGGTGAGAATCCTCTACCAATAAATTGTCTTCTCTTGTTTTTG
>JAEOTY010000450.1 GCA_016839625.1 Candidatus Hodarchaeota archaeon | reverse complement strand
TTAGAATTTGTCTCTTGTAGGCAAATGAGTAGCCCGGGAGAACCCATTGGGTTTCCGTTAGCGCTGGACTGAAGTCCCAGGTTTCCCTGAGTGATGGATATCCAGTTGTCGTGCGTTCAAAATCGAACTCGGTTGTGACCGATTGATGGAACTCGCACCCGCGGCATTTTTTTAATTTAATTCAGATAAGATTCTTTAAATCTAGTTACCTGTACAACGATTTTTCCCTGAAGTGACTCGATCAATTCTAGTACGTAGGTAAACTACTACCAATAAGAATAGGTGGCTTCCTCCCGTAATATTCTTAATCTATCCGTCGCCTATTGTTAAAATTTTTCCGTTGCCACGAATACTTTCGAAGCGTTGGGTTGGGATAACCTGAATTTAAATAAATTTTATGTGGGTGTATTTTCAAGTTCTTATACAAGTGGTTCTAATGCTATCAATGCATACCTTGATGAAGTTCGAGTCACGAAAACCACATTATCAGGAGCTAGTCTGCGAGCTGGAGTGATTAACCAATTCTTACCAAATACCTTTTACACAGTCGGAGCAGAACAATAAAATATATCGAAGTTCTTTATTATCTTTTTAAAGGTAAAGTACTATTAAGAGCGATGGTACTTCTACCTCTCCCAAATTTTTTTTCTTTTATATTCTTCTGATCTCCTAAGAAAATTGATTAAATTTGTTAAAAAGTCATTTTTTTAAGATTCATCATTTCTACAGGTAGTACTGGCAATGACTCGCAATGAGTCTTAAAATGAGGTTTGGATCTATCTTAATTTTCTCGAGATCTTTCTAAAAAGTCTCACAATCTTTGGAGGAGGATAAAGTAATTTTGTAAAATCTTTCTCATAATACCGATCCTGATCTCCCGAGACAAAAAAAGGATGCTTAATTTCAGAATTCAATTCTTCAGCATCCTTTTTTTGTCTACTACATTGAACTAATCCATCAACTAAATACTTATTGCAATATTTTTCAGCAAATTCTTTCGCCTTACTGAAATTAGCTAGTTGTTGAAGAGATTCCATTATTTCAATGTTGTTATTTATGTAGAGCCAAAAATAGTATTTTAAAAATCCCGCCTCATCATATTCCAATAAATTTTTCAATCCATTATAAACAATCTGATGCATTAGTCCATTATAATACGTGGCTTTTTTAGAATTTTTTGTAACGATTACTGCTTGATAACCAAAGACATTGATCATTGCTATATGTCCAGCTCTTGAAAAAAAGTCGTAGATTGTCTCTAGACGATGATTTTTAAAACCACTGAGCCCTTGTTTATCTGGTTTTCCACTCAAATTATGCATTAATATAAAATACCCGACCCCATCATCGTTTAGTGCATTAACTAGATTTTTTAGATATTCAGCATTTCTCTCATCATACTCAATTTTTTGTAACGGCCCCAAATCTCTACAAAAAATATAATCAAACTGGTTTTTATTCAGCTTGGAATTAAAAAAATCATCCTCAAAATAACTTATATTGGCGTTAGTTAGTATCCTAGCTCTTTTTAACTGATAAGTACTAAGATCACACCCAGAAACATCGCTTGAATATCGACTGAATAATTCAGCGAACATCCCTAACCCACACCCATAATCAAGGATTTTTTTATTCATTAACTCATAAAAATGAACCAAAAATCGTATAAACTTCTCATTGTAATATAATAAGGAATCGTATTCTTTCTTATCTAATTCAAATCTCCTTTCTCTATAAGCGTTTAATTCCCATTCATTAATTAATTCTTCAATTTTAGTCGTTTTAATCTCGTCCTCATTAAATCCTTGGTATATATTAAGCCATTTAATAAATTAAGAATTTAAATTTTTTTCCACATACATTTAATATTAGAAATGATTCTTTGAGAGAAAAGTCATTTTATCTTTTTTATAATGAATCATCTCAACACTCCTCCCCAGATAATTACTGGATTTCCATCACACAGGGGAACCTGGGACTTCAGTCCAGCGCTGACGGGAAACCATTCCACTAGGGGAAGGTTATCCTCCCGGGGTTCTCGCTTGCTCATCAGAGCAAACTCTAAGCTACCTCGGCTGGGGTATTCACGAAGTAAGTCCATCAATTCTAGCAAGTAATTAAAAATTTTTACATGTTTTGCAGTAGAGACTTATTGTATTCTTAATCTGTACGTCTACGATTATTGAAATTTTTTCGCTGCCATGAATATCTTCGAAGTTTTGGGCTGGGATAACCACAATACGCGCATTTATGTTTGCGCTTATGGTAAGATCGATTACCACATCTTCGACACATCATATGAGTCCGTTTAGCAGTATGTTTTCCGCGTGATGCTGTTCCTTTGGTCACTTTTCACAACTCTGTTATTGAATGTTTCTTGATTAGCGTATTTTTCCTAGGGTGGAGAGATCAGGATTACATTATCTCCACGAAGAATGATATTACCTAATGATTCTGTTACCGCCTCTTCATTAGTCTCTTCTTTCGGAGGATAGATCATCTCTGCGTCTTCTAGGTATAAATTGAGGTGGGGGTCGTAGCTGCGTAATATTCCACGGATTTCACGATGTCCTCGCACTTTAAGAATGACTTTTTTGTTGAGAGCGGCTGTTAATACATCTAAAGGTCTGCTCATAATAAATCACTTTGCTAGAAAGGGAGTTTTACAGTCAAAAGGAATGCTCCGACCGGGATTTTCCGTACGCAAACACCCTGTTTGTGACATTTGAACCCGGGTCTTTCCGCTTGAATTCAACAATGAACTTATTTAGATTCGGGGCGAAAGCCCGGAATGATGGGCCGAGCTACACTATCGGAGCGAATCCTCATGAATTACAGCCCTTTATTGGCAAGACAACCCCCCTTGCTTCAAATTAAAAAGGTTTGTTGATAGAATGTTAAACGAAGAAACAAGAACTTAAAGAGAGGAGTTGTTGTTTTGAGGATTAATAAAAAGAATAAGGGAGAAGAAATAGAAATCCCTTAAAACTTGAAAAGAGATCCTTTCTTTGATATAAAACCTAAAAACAAGGTGTTCAATCACTTGGGTTCTATAAAGCGTCGAAAATGGCGGAAAAAATCAACGGAGAAACAAGAAAACTATTTTCTTGCCCAAGAAGCAGCAAAATTTCTCATTGAGGAGAGTTTGAAGATGCGTTCAACCAATCCTCGGCGTTCTCAAGAACTTTTTGTTGACGCACGAAAGATAGGAAAACGGGGACGGTTTCATCTTCCGAAACATTATCGTCGTTTGTTTTGTAAGTTTTGTTATTATCCTTTAAGTAATAAAACATCAAAAATTCGCTTAAATAACAAAAAACGACAACTTCATTACCTCTGCTTAAATTGCAAGAGGGAGCAACGATTTGGATACTCTAGGAGAATTAAAAGCGTTTGAAGGAATAAATATGTTTGTGGCAATATATACTACATTTGAAAATTTAAATGAAGCAAGGAAAGTTGGGCGCCAATTGGTTAAAAAAAAGCTTACAGGATGTGTGAATTTAATTCCAAATGTTAATTCTATTTATCGTTGGGAGGGAAAAATCGAAGAAGCAACAGAAATAATTCTATGGTGTAAGACACAAGATTTTTTAATTGATAAAATCCAAAATATAATCCAAGAGCTTCATCCTTACAGTTTACCCGCTTTTGTGGTTTACCCGATTCATTCAGGAAGTGAAGAATACCTAAGATGGTTATCCGAAGAAACTCAACCATTAAACATTGATTAAAACCTTAATTCGATTATCAATTTTCTCAGTGTGAATCGCTACTCCTAATAAGTTCTGAACTAGTTTAATATTAGTTTTAGTATGATTTGATAAATAAGGAGTAAAGAAAACACTTGAATTCGAAGCTATAGCCATAATGGGAAGAATTTGGTCAGCTAAAAAAGGATCAACAGTACATCGACCATTAATTGTAGTAAGATACCGTTCAACTGCATTACGACCAACTCTTTCAGCAGAAAGCTTACGTTCACCTACAAAATCCCCACCTATTATATTATTTTGAGTTTTAGAGTATAATAGAACTCCTGAACCAGGGTTATCTGCATTGACTGATTCATTTATGATTCTTGAATCGATACCCTTTTTTTGTAGAACTGTTACAATCGCAGATGATTGTCTTTCAGCCACTCGGGCTTTTTGAAGGTGTTTTGAGGCGAATGATAGAACAGTTGCGAATTTTGGTTCTCTGAATTCCTCAAGATTTAATCCCCTTAGGTCAGAAGGAGAATGCATTTTGACTGAAACTCTTGCTCCACCTTTTGGAAAAAAACCATGACGTTTGATAGTTATCCCTAGTTCAAAATTCATTAGCCGAAAGACTTCCCAAGTGACATGATCGACATAGGGGATACTGGGTGCCCACTTACCGAAAGTTGCACCCCCTTGAAATTCTACTGTAAGAGCGTGGTTTTTTGTGCCAAGGACAGCGACCTGAAGGGATTGTAAAATAAGACCCAAGCTACCTGCTGTGGAAACATGAGTTTCCAAATGAGATTTCCAATTATTTGCAGGTGTGAAAATAATGGTTTCTGAACCGAGATAATCTCCTTCTAATTCCCCCCCACAAAACTTAGCTAATGCACGAAGTCCCATAAGATGTTGAGTTTGTAGCCCTGGATTTGAACGATTTTTACGTATATTTACAATTTTTACTGGTTCTTGTATCACAATGGCAAGAGAAGTCACTAATCGAAGAATAGCTCCTCCTCCTTCTCCTAAACTTCCATCAAATATTTGCAAATAATGACCCCGAATAGACTAACAATGACATTAACGTCAAAACAATGGATATACTAAAGAAATTATGACAAGAGGATCTTTGATATAGTAGAATACTCTACCCTGCTCGCTCTTTTCGTTTAGGACGCAGTCTTGTGGAACGACATCGGCGACATTTCTTTGCATTTGGAGGATTTCGTGCATAACACTTTCTACAAATCATCATATCTAGTAATGCACTACGAACAATGTCTCGTTTCTCAGGATCAGTGATCGGCATTGTGTTGATTTCCTCTTCAGTGAACCGCTTTGTATTGAGTTCCTTTTTTGTATGTCTTCTATCATTAAAGAACCAAAGGTTGATTCTTTGAAATAATGATGAAATATAACTATTCCAAGGGATTTTACTAAAATTTAAATTCTTTCTTGTTAGTTAGGAGCTAAATTTCGAGTAGAACACATTTATCATTTTTTTCTCTGATGATAATATTCAGAGCAAATTAAAATTATTATCACTATTTAGAAAATGAAGTAAACTTATCGTCAACTTATGTAAAGTGAAATCATTGAAAAGAAAAAAATCTCCTGTTGAAAAAAGTACATACAAGGATCGACTTGACTTTTCTCCCATCTTATTCAGGAACGTATCTTGATCTATTTGGAAAACACACCTCCATGTTTTTTAATGCGGTTGGTATTGATGACTCATACCATTGGCATCAATCCTTGTAATATTTGGCGACGCTTCATTATGAGAATTGATAGAATCACCCCCCGCCCCCCTGATTTCGAGTGCAGGAATGAAGTAATTCGACAAAAAACAGGATTAATCGCAAATTACGACCTATCCTGTGATTGATTGTCTCCATACTATTTCGAGAAAATATTAATATAGGAGAAAAAACTAAAGAGATCATGAAGCAAAAATCTAGATTCGGTGAAGCCTCAATGCAATACTATATGAGTGTCTCTGAAATTCAAGATCGTGTAAAAACATTGATTAACCATTTCACTGGGAGCAATTGTGCAAAGTCCCCTTTTTTCAATCCAAAGATAGTCAATTCACTCCAAAAAATGGTGGATCCCAACCATTTAAACAATGAAAGACTAGCAGAAGATATTATCACCACTTTTTTAAATTCATTAATTTTGGCTGGACAATTGGGTATTGACATCGAAACAAAGGTAAATGAGTACCTCATCCAGCTTGAAAGAGAAGCTATCTTTGCAATGTAGGGGCGAAAACCTTCGATCATCAAGATCAATTGAAAAGGGCGATTATCAATTCAAGGCTGGGAGCTGAAATTATAATACCTAAGATTAAGCATCCTATGCCACCAAAAATTGGTAAGGGAAGTCCAGGTAAAGCTCGTTCTTTCTTAAGAAATCTAAAGGTATAATAAGCGCCCACAAAAAGTCCAACAAGAGCTGCAATTAGAGGAACTGGAGTGGCCAACTTATTGCCGATTACTACTGAAGCACTAATCAACATACTAAAAAACGCAAAATCGCCTAGACCAATATTTATTAAAGGAGTAGAATAGACTGGTAGGGCTGGTAACAAAGGTACTTTCTCATATTCGATATCATCTTGTAAATTCATGTTATTTTCTAATTGTTCAGCAGTTTCGCGACCATGGTCAATAATCCCTTTTAAAGGACCACGAAACACCGCATAAATGTCATATAAGGAAAGACCTATTAAGATAAAGAAAGTTGTGAGTAATCCAAGATGGATAGCTAACATAGATCCAATCATTGCACCAAAAAATATCATCATTACATTTCTAAACCAAATCTTATCAAAACTCTGAATTCCAAATGAAATGGTGCCTAATAATCCTAAAAGTAGAGCAAAAACGTACAGCAGCACTTCTATTATGAAAACCTGTTGTGATCCAATCCTCAGATTCCATTCAAAAAAATTTTCAATCCAATCTTGTAATAGAGTGGGAAAGAGAGCCCAAAACATGTTCAAACCCTCTATTAGAACGACAACTCCATAAAAGAGCCCAAACACAAACCAGCTAAATCCCATCATGGCTGCAAAGAAATATACCAGGAGTTGCATGAATCCCTTTTTTATTATGACAAGAACTACTAATCCACCAATGAAAGCCAATGTCACGTAAAATAGCATGTTTAATACCGCTCCCCAAGCAATACCGCCTGGATCATCTGGATTTTCAGGAATTGGTGAAATATCGGGTGGGGTATATGTTGGGTCTTGTTCTTGTATCCCTGCATAGTATTGAAGTGTTAACAATGATAATACGATAGCGATCAAGATTACAAAAGCTATTGGCTGAATAAATGCCTGTAATTTAGCTTCGGGGATTTCAGGGCTTTCAGAAACATTTTCACTCATTTTCTGTTCAGTAAAACCTTGGACAAATACTCAAGATAAAAATACTGGAACGAGAACTAACAAACCAAATGCCCTACCTCGAGAATCTAGGAGAAATTAATATCATTGATCTCCTGCAATCATATATTGACTCTTCTGATCTTCTTGGGACTAATGAAGACG
>JAEOTY010000449.1 GCA_016839625.1 Candidatus Hodarchaeota archaeon | reverse complement strand
GTGGAACCTAGTCTTTCATCCATACTGCCTACAAAGATCGTCATCCTGGAGGTATTACCTGATGTAATTAGAATATCAAGTAAATCTGTACGATCCATCTGAAATAGTCACTAAAAAAAAGAAAGGGTTAAATTATTATTTTTTGGCTATCCGAAATTTTTTGTATGAATAAATTCCAATGATTTCCACGAAGATAATAACTGCAAAGAGAGCACTAGCTAGACTAACTAATTGATTGTTATTGAGTTGTTTAACAAAAATCCCCACGAATGCCCAAACGGGAACGAGACCATAAGCATAATCTTCGCGTGTAACTACAATAATAGAAGCTATAATGGTAGCTACAATTAGAACGATTACTGTCCAAATTTCTGGAGAAATACCAAAACCATCCCAATCAATCGATACTAATAACGCTGTTACATTAGCAACTGTAGCCACAGTTATCCAACCAAGATAGACGCTAAAAGGGACATGAAATGCAAATTTTTCTTTAAGAGGGGTCTCCTTTTTACCAACATTCAATCGAACATAGATTAGCACCAATGAACCTAATATAATCAGCATTGCGAATAATGATAGTAAGACTGCTTCGTAGTGCCAAAGTACGATCCATAATGAATTAGCTAAATTGCTTATTATAAAGAAGATTGAGATTTCCTTTAAGTAACCTTTGTCTCTATACTCAGGAAGATATTGAAATACTGCAAAAACTATTAGGAATAGATATATGACTCCCCAAATCGAGAAAACGTACCCAGCAGGGACGAATAGATTTGGATATAAATCTGATAGCTCTCCAGTTGTTTTTCCATTAATCGGTAGAGCATTGGCTAAACCATTCATAATAAGTGTTAGAATTAAGCTTAAGAAATTCCCATAAATCAAAAATTGTTGATTTTCTATAATTTTTTTCGTTTTCATAATTAGGTTTTGTAAACTCATGATTTTCTACCTCATTTTTATGTTGATGGAGTTCTTTCTTCTAATTCAGTTGTTCTGAATCCACATTTACTGCAAATTGCTGTTCCCTCTTGGAGTTGAATTCCACAATTTAAACAGGGACTCAATATGATAGCTTTTTTAGAAATAAAAGCAATTCGAATTGCGATAAATAAACCAACTATTAGTATTACAGTTCCTATGTAGTAAGGAATCGCCTCGTTAACCTCAAAGAGTGCGGTTCCAATTAGCGGACCTATTATTCGCATAAAAGAGCCTAAACTTTGATTAAATCCTAACACAACTCCACTTTCTCTTTGAGGAATATTTTTAGATAAATAAGCACTCAGATTCGGATTTGCGATTGAGGAGCCGAAAGCTAGTGGTATAATCCAAAATGCCATTTCGAAGAAAGATGTAACTGTACTTAATCCAAGAAAGCCTAAAGCTAAGAAAAATAGTCCAGAGACTATTAGTGTAGTATCCGAAAATTTATTAGTTAAAGGACGGATTAAACCCGCTTGAGTGAATACAACTACTACCCCTACAATGAAGAATAGTACTCCACTTGTAGTTTCATCCAATCCAAAGCGAACTTTCCCAAGTAGTGCTAATGTAGCTTGCATTTTTGAGAAAGCAAGAGAGATCCCTGCAAATAATAGAACAGTCAAATAAATCTGTGGATTAGATACAATTAAGTTAATAATACTTGTTTCACTTGATTTTTCGGTTTTGAATAATCTTTTCTGTTCCTTAACTTCTTCAGTTAGTGATTCGGGGAGATACTTGATCGCAGCAATTAAGTTTATGATAGCTAAACCAGTCGAAAATGCAACTGGTAATAAATATCCTCCAAAAGCTGATAATATTCCACCAATCCCTGGACCTAAAGCAAAACCCAGTCCAAATGCCGCCCCCAAAAGTCCAAATCCTTTAGCTCTATCTTTTCCAGTAGTTGTGTCTGCGATATAAGCTTGACTCGTTGGAAGAGTAGCAGCAGTAAATAGCCCTCCAACAATTCGTGCAATAAAAAGCATTAGGAGTGAATCTGTAAAAATTAATGCAGTCAGAGACAATAGCGATAAACCAATTATTGTCCCAATTAATCCAATTAAGATCACTGGTCTTCTACCTTTAGAGTCGGAGATTTTACCCCAAAATGGTGCAAATACGAAGCTCATTAATGAATAAGCACTCGCTAGTACTCCATACATAAATGGACTAGCTCCGAGGTTTAATGCCCAAAAGGGAAGCAGAGGAATGATAACGCCAAATTCTAGTAAATCAATAAATGTTGTTAAGAATAAAACTGCAATTGCTCTGTTTTGAGATTTTTGATCCATTTTCCTTCCTTCCCAAATTAATTTCTTTTCCGTTTTCTTAAAAATGCATTAAAAAATTGTTCTAAATCTTCGGGAGTGATAACAACATTATTGGCTTCGGGGAATAGATTTCTATCATCTTCCTTTATACCCTGCCCTCCAATAGCTATCTTAACATTTTCACCATATTGATTTCGTAGACTTAGTAATGCTCTTTTTAGTGTACCCTTATAGATTTCTTGGGTTATGCTTAGAAAAATCCAATTGGGAATAGTACTAAGATCGGTTATGTACCGTATCAATGACTCTATTGGTAGAGGTTTTCCAAGGTTGATTACTTGATAATCATAACCAGTGAGTATTAATTCTAAAGAAAGCAAAGCTAGTGTATGAAATTCACTTTCTACTGGTGCTATAACGATAAGTTCTCCCTGCTTATTGTTTCTTTCAGTAATTAGCTCAATGAGTACTTTTTCAACTCTTTGAGTTATTATATGTTCGTCTCCAGTCGATAATTGATTTATTTCCCATTTATCACCAACTTCAATCATTAAAGGAGTTATATATTTTGAAACAAATTCAAATGAGTCCTTTGATAATGTAACAATCTTCTTTCTAAATGTGATATGGTCAAATTCTTTTGATCGGAGAAATTCGATATGCTCCTCACGATCAAAATCGAGAAAACCAGTTTTTTTTAGAACAACATCTTCTTTTGGAGAAGTTTTATCTAAATTCTCATAAATTTCATCTGGATGCTTATATTGTTGAGAAATTTGATCCCCTTTGTTCCAGATAACCGTATATCTACCTTTTCTTAAAGGGCGGCGATCAATTTCAATAAGGCCTTTCAATTCCAGCTCTTTAATTGAATTTGAAATAGTGTTTTTCTTCAAATAATAAAGATCACTAATCTCAGCAACCGGAATTTCTCTCCCCCTATTTTTTCGAAGATATTCTAAAATTAAATCTGCAGACGATTTACCCCATAAAGTTTTCACTAAAGAAATTTCTTGACCGTTCTGAGAATCTTTGCGACTAATTAGCTTCTTCGTTTCCATTTCTTGAAGAAGATGATTTAATTCGCTTTCTGTTAAATCCACTTTCTTTATCAAATGAGAAGCTAGAATAGTTTTTCCTCTGTTTTTTCTCAAATATACGATAATCTCTTTTTCATATTTCTCCACATAAACCGCTTCACATTTCTCAGTTGCTCTCATATAATAGTCTATACTTCTGAATGTAGTTGGTAACGCCACAATACCAGCATCTCTGGAAGCTATCACCAAAAAGCTTGTCAAGAGCTTCCTTATCGTTTTCTAAAGAGGATATGAGATTTTTTAGTTTTTCATCCATTTTCCTTACACCTCAAGAATTTCATGAAGTAATTATAATTTTCTGAAGAATTGTAATCTAACTTTAGTAGCAATAATTACCTTACGTATTTTTGACACTATTGCTCTTTGACGTAAAATTTGGTAATTGCGTCTTTTAATCTCGTTTAAAATGTCTCCATATACACTAGAGGCGACCTTTACGGTATACGCAGCTGCAGGAGGTAATTCTTCAATTCCCAGGTCAGCACTATAATAATAACCTTTTGCTCTTCGAATTTCATATCGGATAAGCTCCTTCAAATTCTCTTCAACGGTATCTGAAGCGAGGTCATAACTCGTTACACCATATATCTGTCTCGTCAATAATGGTAAGTAAATTCTACCTCTTGCATAATCCTCCTTGATATCACGAAGAATGTTAGTTAATTGCATGGCTTTACCTAGATCAGCAGCTCTAGCAAGTGTACGAGGTGCTGGATTCTCTAAAAAGATATGGGTCATCATTAAACCAACAGTACTTGCAACACGATACATGTATAAATCTAGTTCTTCATCAGTGTTATACTCTTGTTTGACTAGATCCATTCGTACACCCTCAATTAACTCATGCATGAATCTCACAGGGATTTTGTGTCTTCGTATTGTATCTCCAAATGCATGCAAAATCGGGATCGTTGAAGTATAGCTTTTTGATAATTTCACGACAATATCTTTTAATTTATCCAATTTCTCGTTAATTTCTTCGAGAGTTGTACCTTCAGGAGCTTCATCAACTATATCGTCTGTCAAGCGACAAAATGCATAAAGCGCCACCACAGACTTTCTTTGTTGATTTGGTAAAAATCTAGAAGCAAAATAAAACGATTTACTGTTAATCTCCATCCATTCTAAGCATTCATCGTAACTCTGCTCAAGAGATTGTTCAGTAATTTCTTTTTTTGACACTGTTTCAGGAATTAAGCCATAAACAGTTTCAATTTTTGTGGAATACATTATTACTCACTTATTGATAAGTTCATGAATTTATTTATACTTCATGAACAAATATTTAAATATCTTTCGAATAAGTCTACCTGAAGTAATAATTGGCATTCAACAAATACAAAATGAGTAAAATGTCATAAAGACGTGAGAAAAATGAGTAGTCATGATAAAAAGAATGAAAATTTAAAGAGAAAGGTTATTGTAGTAGGATCAGGGTTTGGTGGGCTAACTGCCGCTATACGATTACAAGCAACAGGTCAATATCAAGTTACAATTCTCGAAAAACTAGATCAAATTGGTGGACGTGCTAGAGTATTCAAAGAAAAAGGATTTACATTTGATGCTGGACCAACTGTGATAACCGCTCCATTTATCTTTAAGGAGCTTTTTGAGATTTCTAAAAGAGAAATGAACGATTATGTTACTTTTTTACCTGTTGAACCCTACTATAGGATTCACTTCTCCGATGGGACGAAATTTGATTACGCTCACCCCTCCAAGAATATTCCTCAAATCGAACAAATTAGTCCCAATGATGTTGTTGGTTACCAAAAAATGTTGAAAGCAGTCGAACCTATCTTTGAGAAGGGATTCAAAGAGCTTTCCTTCGAATCGTTTGATACTTTCATCTCAATGATGAAAGTAGCCCCCTCTCTAGTGAAGCTACAGTCCTATCGTTCTAATTATAATTTTGTAAGTAAATATATAAAAAATGAAAACCTTCGAATTGTGTTTAGCTTCCATCCTCTTTTGATCGGCGGAAATCCCTTTATCGTACCAAGTATCTATAGCTTAATTCAATTCTTAGAAAAAGAGTACGGTATTTGGTTCGCAAAAGGAGGCACCACCGCACTAGTTCATGGATTAGGAAAACTCTTTTCAGACATGGGAGGAGAACTAATACTCAGCAGTGAAGTCGCTGACATAAAGATTAATAATGGTCAAGTCAAAGGAGTACAAACCAAAGACGGCAAGTTCTTCAAAAGCGATATTGTTATTTCAAATGCAGATCCTGCTTTTACCTATACAAAACTTGTTGACAGAGATTGGCGCAAAAAGAATAGTGATAAGCGCTACAAAAAGGCAAAGTACAGTATGGGATTAGTAGTAATCTACTTTGGAACGAAAAAGCAATATCCTGATATGAAACATCATACAATCATCTTAGGCCCTAGATACAAAGATCTATTAAATGATATTTTCAAGAAAAAGATCTTAACCGAAGATTTTAGCAGTTATTTACATGTACCAACTCGCACAGATCCTGATCTTGCGCCTGAAGGTCATGAGGCGTTTTATATCCTTGTTCCTGTTCCCCACCAGGATTCAGGTATTGATTGGAACGAGATGGCTGAACCATTTAAGAAGAAGATACTGTCTTTTCTCGATAAGAATTATCTTCCAGGACTTTTAGATAATTTAGTTGTAGATAGAATTCTAACACCATTAGATTTTGAAAATGATTATAATAGTTTCAAAGGGAGTGGATTTAGTCTCGAACCAATTTTCACACAATCTGCTTGGTTTAGACCACATAACAAATCAGAAGATGTCAAGGGGTTGTTTCTCGTTGGTGCAGGTACTCACCCTGGTGCGGGTTTACCAGGTGTTATATCAAGTGCTAAAGTAACAACTGATTTGATTTTTAAGGATTATAATGGTAAAACTTCACTGAAGAACTCTTCTTCAGATCAGGAATATAACTAGGTGATGGGTATGACCTATTTACTTTTTCTGATCCTTTTTGTTGTAATACCACTGATTAGCGCTATTCTTTTGAACATAATTTTTGGTAAAAGAAGCAATCTCAAAGAAAATCATGGATTTCAATTCTCAAGAAGATCTGAATTGTTTTTACTGATAATATTGGCAGTGATCGCTGTTTTATATACAACTCCATGGGACAATTTTCTTGTTGCAAACAAAATCTGGTTTTATGATCCCTCGAAGGTAATGGGAATTCTTTTAGGCTATGTTCCATTAGAAGAATACTTGTTTTTCATTTTTCAAACACTTTTAATTGGAGCATATTTCATTTTACTCTTAAAAAAACCAATTTTCCATAGTTCATCAGATTTTAAATCAAATCACTATGTTAGAGTGATTCCTGTTATTTTATTATCAGTAATTTGGTTTATTTCATTGATAACTTATGTGCAAAACACCCAAACGCTAATCTACCTGAATTTAATCTTATTATGGGCAATTCCCCCTATTAGTCTCCAACTCCTCTTTGGGGCTGATATTTTAGCTAAGAAAATCAAGATAGTCACAGTTAGCATTCTGTCAGCAACTTTTTACTTATCTTTTGCTGATGCTCTTGCGATTTTTGATGGCATCTGGACCATTACATCGAATACATCCACGGGTATTGTTTTGTTTGGAATTTTGCCTATTGAGGAATTTCTCTTCTTTTTAGTTACAAACATTCTTTTAATCAATACATTAACATTATTCTTTAACCAACAGAGCTATTTTAGAATTCAACGAGTGATTCATAAATTAAAAATAAATAAACGAACATCAACACAATTAAAAACAGAGCTATCATTATGAATGAGAGTTTGACCTTTAAGATGATTTTAGGAATAATTGTCACCATTGGTGTAACTGTTTTTTCTGGAAATATTTACATAGATTATTTTACTCAAACTTAATATGTTTAAAAAGGTGAGAAAATTTGTTTACAAAAAGCATGACAAAATTCCTCGAAAAATCGACAATACCTATTCGAATTTCTGGAACAAAAGAGAACGGATGGCCTTTCATACTTAGTTTGTGGTATCTCTATAAGGATGAAAAATTCTATCTAGCAACTCCAGTCACAGCAAAAATTGTTTCTTATTTGCAAAATAATCCAAAATGCGCATTTGAAGTTGCTAGTGATGATCCTCCCTATTGTGGAATAAGAGGACATGCAGAAGCTAAAATTAAAGATTCCATTGGGCTTAATATATTGAAGAAGTTGTTAAAACGATATATCGGAGATCTTGAATCTCCTTTAGCAAAAAAACTCTTATCTCGAGATATTCACGAAGTAGCAATTGAACTCGACCCAAAATCGATCTATAAGTGGGATTTTACTGATCGAATGAGAAATTCTATTAAAAAAGAAAAAGTAGGATTGTGTCCATAAACTGGAGAAATAAAGACATATCAAATCAATTGGAGAGTTACAATTCTGATTAAAAATCAATGGTATGCAGTGTTAGAGTCTAAAGAAGTAAAAACAGAGAAACCTATTGGCGTCATCCGTATGGGTGAGAAGATGGTGTTTTGGAGGAGTATACACGGTAAAGTACATTGTTTGATTGATAAGTGCATACATCGTGGTGTTCAATTATCTAAAGGGAAGATTTTAAATGATCACTTGCAATGTCCCTTTCATGGTTTTGAATATAACAGCTCTGGTCAAGTTGTAAGGATTCCTGCTCAAGGAAAGAACACAGAAGTGCGGGCTCACTTCAAACAAACAGCATATCCAACAAATGAAACTGGAGGTTTGATTTTTATTTTCTGGGGAGATTGGCAAGACAATTCTGAAAAATTACCTCCGTGCCCAATGTTTGAAGAACTTCTGGATAAGAAATTCAAATATTATACAAAAAAGGATCATTGGGGTGTTCATTACTCTTTAGTAATTGAGAATCAGCTGGATACTGTTCATATTCCGTTTGTTCATTCAAATACTATTGGTAGAGGGTTTAAAACATTAGTACACGGACCAGGATTAAAAGAATGCCAGGAAGAAGGAATTTATGAAATTCAGGTTCAACCCTTCAATGTGAAAGATGATGGAAAAACCATTCCATTAAAATCTAAGGAAGTTCCAGCTGATTTAAAGACATATTTATACTTTAGATATCCGAATATTTGGATGAATCGTATATCTGCTAATGTAATCGTTTTCATAGCCTTTGCACCGATTGATGAGGAAAATACTTTACTCTACCTTCGCTTCTACTATAAAAAGGGATTTCTAAGATCATTCATTGGTCGTATCGGTGCTCGTGGAAATCTAGTGATAGCAGGCCAAGACAAACGAGTAGTTACAACTATACAACCGAAAAAATCTTGGCATCGGATGGATGGACAAAAATTGATTCAAGGAGATCGTCCAATTGTGCAATACAGACGTGTGAGAGATTTCTTAATGAAGAATGGAAGTTAATAGGTAGTAGGTGATTTTTATGATTGAAGTTTTAATCTATGGATTTATCTTAATTTTTATTTACTTTCTACTGTTTTATTTAATAGCATTAAAGCAGGGCATATATAATACAGTAGATATTGCATATGGTTCGGGTTTTATCCTGATATCATTATTAGCTCTTTTTTTAAGTAATAATTTTGAAGTTCTACAAAAAATTCTAGTAACTGGACTAATTACACTTTGGGGTATTCGAATTGCATCTTTTTTAACCTTTAGAAAGTATGGAAAAGATGAGAACACAAACGAAGACAAGAGATTTAAGATTATGAGGGATCGTTGGGGTAAAAGTGCCACATGGAAAGGACTTGTCTTTCTTTATCTTCCTCAAGTTTTTATAGTTATAATTGTAGCTCTTCCAGTTCTGGTGATAAACTATTATAGTACTTCTACTGATTTAACCTTGTTTGACTTGGTTGGAGGAATTGTAGTTTTTATTGGGATTATGGGGGAATCCGTGAGTGATTTTCAATTAAATCAGTTTAAAAAGAATCTCGATAATAAAGGAAAGGTTTATACTGGTGGTTTATGGAAATATTCTCAACATCCCAATTATTTCTTTGAAATAGTCACTTGGTGGGGATTTT
>JAEOTY010000448.1 GCA_016839625.1 Candidatus Hodarchaeota archaeon | reverse complement strand
TATTGAATCTTATTGGAGCATTAGATAGACCAACAAAAGGGAAGATTACGATCAATGGAGACGAAGTCACACGCTTTAATCGCCAGCAGCAATTTTCTTTTCGTCGAAACACAATTGGATTCATATTCCAAACATTTAACCTGTTTCCAACATTATCTGCTTTAGAAAATGTCCAATATGTTGCAGATCTGGGTCGAATGAGGAAAAGTAAACAACAATCCATCGAAGCTCTGAAAGCGGTTGGTCTTAAAGACCGAATCCGCCATTTCCCGCATCAATTGAGTGGGGGAGAGCAACAAAGAGTTGCTATTGCACGTGCTTTAGTAAAAAACGCTCCGATTATTTTAGCTGACGAACCAACAGGAGAATTGGACTTTAAGACGGGAAAACAGATTTTACAGCTATTACTAGAACAACAAGAAAATAGTACCGTCTTAATTGTAACTCATAATCGACAGATTGCTCGAATCACCGATCGAGTCATTGAATTACATTCAGGGAAAATCGCTGAGGATGGACCACCAAAGAATGGGAAAGTATCCATTGATGAACTTCGTTGGTGAAATACATGGGTAAGTTCAAAATCCTTCTTCAATGGACATTTCGAGATCTGAAACAACGAAAAATTCAGGTGATTGCTATCGCAGTAATCATTGGATTAGGCACAGGGATGTATTCGGGTTTGAGTAGCACAACTCTCTGGAGAGAGCGTGCATTCGAACAAAGCAATGATCGCCTGAATATGTTTGATCTCAAAATGAATTTGTTACCTGGAAGTTGGATACAACAATTAAATATTTCTTCTGCGATTCAAACTCTGTCACATAAAGATTGGATCAGCGCGTTAGAATATCGTATAAGTTTTCCAACAACAGTTAATGCGTCTACTTCTAACCAAACTATCTTGGTAAATGGCCGTGTTATTGGTATTAATGTAACCGATGGATCCGATAACTTAAGTGTTAATGGTATTTACACTACTGACGGTCGAGAGATTAAACCTACAGAGAAATCAGAAAACGTTTGTCTTATGGAACATAACTTTGCTAATTATCATAATTTAAAACCTAATAATCAAATAATTACTATCGCAGGAGGAATTGAGCTAAATTATATTGGAACAGCACTCACACCTGAATATTTTATGGTGGTAGAGGAGAACTTGGTCTTTGCGCAATCATCTTTTGCTGTGTTATTCGTCCCTCTCGAAACTGCTCAATTGATTCTTTACCAAGTTACTGGTTTACCACCAGGATATATCAATGAAGTTGTCTTTTTATTAAAAGCTGAAGCTAATCAGGAGGAGTTCATATCAGATCTTGAGGATTACTTCCAAGTTCATTACCCCCTTATTTCTTTTGAATTTATAGAAAAAGAAAACCATCCGGCATATAAATTCCAAAAAGAGGACATTTCAGGTGATCAAAATATGTATTACATTTTTTCTTTCCTTATCATAATTATTGCAGCATTTGGTGCCTACAACCTAATTTCACGGGTAGTGAATTCGCAACGAAGACAAATCGGAATAAATATGGCGCTTGGTGTTTCGCCTCTTCAGATAGCCTATAGGTATCTTTTATTCAGCCTCGAGATAGCTTTTGGAGGGGTGATTTTTGGGTATATTTTTGCGATAGTGTTGGGAGAACGATTGGGTGATGTAATATTGGAGATTATACCTTATCATGTGTGGGAAGAATGGTTGGTACTCGAGCTATTCTTACAAGGCACACTCTTGGGGATTATTATTCCATTTATTGCATCTATCGTACCTATTTGGCGTGCTACTCGAATGCAACCAATCAATGCAATTCAAACAGGAGCCAAATTAGGTACGGGAAGAAGATTCACTCCATTACTAACATGGATTCCTCTTCCAGGCTCAATTTTTGTTCAATTGCCTTTTCGAAATTTATCTCGAAATTTGCAGAGAACAGTGTCAACTCTGATAGGCATTGCATTAGCGATATGTGTTCTAGTGGCTGTTCTAGGTTTTGTGGATGGAGCTAATCTGTTACTAGATAGTGAACAGGAGGTCGTAAAAGGGGATTCTGAAGGACGTATTGATGTACTTTTGAATAATTTATATAATATATCACACCCACTTGTTACAAATATCTCCCAACACTCTGATGTAGAGTTAGCTGTTCCCATGATCCAAATACCAATTTCGATCTACAGCGAACGCGACTCTTTCAATATAATTCTTCGATGCTTCAATTTTTCCAACCAAATTTGGGTTCCTGAAACTATTAGGAGTCTTGATCCACTAAAATTATCATCTGGTATTATCATTTCTCAGGAAGCAGCGCGAGACTTGAAAATTGATGTAGGAGACTATGTTACGCTTGAACATCCTTTCCGCAAATCAGTAATAGAGTACTCCAAGGAAAATACGACATTTCAAGTGATTGGAATTCAAAATAGTAAAATACGGTTTTGGGCCTTTAGTGACATCTCAAATGATTATATTTTCAATTCTACTGGATTGATTAATTCAATCATGATTATGCCAAAAGAGGGGGTAACAGAAGTATCCATTCAGAAAAGTTTTTTCACTCTTCCAGGATATAGTGGCATTCAGTCAGTTACAAGACTAGTAAAAGTCTATGAAGAGCTTATTGAGGTGTTTAAATCTATTTTTGACGTAATACAATATGTAGTTTTAATTTTAGCTTTATTATTAGTTTATAATACTACGACAGTGAATATTGATGAGCGAACCCGAGAATTAGCAACCATGGGAGCATTTGGTACCCCCATTCGAACATCTTCATGGATTCTAATGTTAGAATCAATGATTCTGGGAATCTTAGGAACTGGAATTGGATTTTTTTTCTTCTCTCCTTTTGTGGTTCAGGTTCTTGAGGCACGGGTGGATGAAGCCATGAACGAAATATGGTTGAAATCATTTCTCTATCCTGAAAGTATTGTCGTGATTATATTGATTGGTATTGTACTTGTAACCTTGACACCTTTACTATCAATTCGCAAATTAATGAAAATGGACTTGCCTTCCGCGCTTCGTGTTATAGAGTAGATATAGTATATAATCTCTAGAACTAAGTAAAGAGAATAAGAAAAATAGCTACAAACCATTAATCATTTAGTGATCTTTAGTGCTTACTATTTCTACATTGGTTGGATAGATTTTGTTGACAATACGCCATGTATCATTGACCTTTAGCATGTGATAAAAATCAATATACCTTTCAGTTATTTTATCTTCAGTTCGAAAAATTAAATCTATTATCACTGAGGCAGCATTTCCTATGATATTTAGAGATTTGATGGTATAGGTACCAGTTGTAGGTTCAATATCTTCTTTCTTGGCTTGTTCAGCCATGGTTTTCCAATGATCTCTGAAAACATAGGAGATTTCTCCTTTTAGAGCACCACAACTCAATCCTTTTTCAAAAAAAATCTCACTTATCTTGTCATAATCTAGTAGATTGAGCCCCTTAACAAAAATATCCAGCGATTTTTGTATGTTTTCGATTTCTGAAGTGTTCATAAAGAGTCATTCCTAAAAATTGAATTTGTTTAAATTGTATGCTCTGATAATAAATAAAAATATTCCGATTGTGGTAGATTAACATAAGGACAAATAAAAAAAATTAGAAATTCTTACTTAATCTATTGTTATGGACTTATAAAGTGATATGGTGATTGTTTCTATGTCTGGTCTCTCTGGGATAACTGTCTACTTTGTATCTAGTCAAGCTTTCTCCCTATTGCCCCTCAGTAATCAATGTGCTGCTGATACTACGGATAAACAGAAATCAATGATTTTA
>JAEOTY010000447.1 GCA_016839625.1 Candidatus Hodarchaeota archaeon | reverse complement strand
TTTTTTTTGAAGACCTGTTGGATATTATTCTCATTGTCAAATTGCTTTATTTCTTTCAATTATTTCTAAACACATTCTACTATTGTGATAAGGACATTTCCAAGGTCCTACAACATCATCTTCTGGATATTTATTAAATTCTTTCGAAACACGCATATTCCATTCTCCCTTTTCATTATCATCAATGATATAGTTCTTTATAAATCCCCAAATGCTAATTGCGTCATTTAAAAAGGTTTTATCCCCTGTAAGTTGATAAGCATTAAAAAAACCAATAACTGCTTCAGTTTGAACCCACCAAATTCGATCAGTATCAATTTTACCTTCAAATGATTCATTAACAATAGAATTATCAATTAAAGAAACTTTTTGGATGTTCTTACTAACTTTCTTTATGATCTCGATCAGATTTTGGTTCTCCAGACCAGTTAAATCTAGAGCTTTATTTATAAGCCACGTAGCTTCTATATCATGACCAAATGACTGTAAATTGATCAGAGAATTCCAATTAATATCAAAAAAAACTTTAAATGAGGCTAAATCGTTATCAAAAATATTTTTCTCAAAAATGTTCAATATAAAACAAATTTGATCTCGTACAGATTCATCCTGCCAAATTCTATACAAATTAGTATACGCTTCCAAAAGATGAAGATGTGTATTCATTGTACGGTTAGCATTTACCCCAAATTCACTCAACATTTCATTTGGAACAACATTCCATTGCACATCAAATTCTTCTAAATAGCCTTTTTCATCCTTCCCTTTAGATTCAATTAATTTAAATAATGAAACTGCAAGAGTTTTTACTTCATCATCCTTGGTTACCAAATAATACTCAGATAGCGCGTATATCGCAAAAGCAATGTTGTAGATATGTTTTCTATCATCCTTTACATTCCCCTTATGGTCCGTAGACCAAAATAGACCACCAAATTTATTATCAATCAAATTATTTACCAGAAAATTATATGATTGGCGGGCATACTCTAAATACTCTTCACTTTTCAAAATTAGATAAGCAGAGGAAAATGTCCATAATATTCTTGAGTTTAAAATGGATCCTTTGTCTGCTTTTTCAACGATATTTAATTTTCCGTCAACTTTTCCAAAAAATCCACCATTACTTCTATCAATTAATTTCATCCAAAACGGAAGGATGTTAGTTTTTAACTCAGAAAGCATCTCATTAACTAGTTCATTCATTTTATCGAAAACACATCCATGAAATAATAAGTCTCAATCAGTTTCGAATTGTTCGCAAATGTTTTTGTTTTTTCTTTATATCACTTTAAGTAGTAAATTTTTTCTCTTCTTTCCTATATATCACTTAAAGTAATAAAGGCTTCAGCAAAAATACTCTTTGTTATATTAGTGTAAATACATTTTTAAGACAAACGCAAGTAATTGGTTAGATCAGTTTTCAAGAACAATCTCAAATTAAGGTTCTCTTAATTGTAATAAGAGGTTGTTAGGGAAAATTAAAGTAATTCTTATGGTGAGGATCGATTGAAAAGAAATAAAATTACTATACTAGCTTTTGTTGTATTAATACAATTGCTAACAATAAGTTTTGGTAGTGTCGCTCAAGGTGCTGACGTAGATGTTCCCAGAGATCAGACCGTACATATGTGTGGTTACTGGCAAAATGGACTTAGCGCCATGAATCCATTAACAACCCCTAATGTGGCATCTGGTACATATTATATGTATATGCCACTCTTCGAGGACAATGCCCAACAATACGAAGATTATACAGCAGTAGAGAACTTAATCGGTTTAGTTGGAGAATCAGTTACTTGGAGTTCTGATGGATCAAAACTCAATATCAAATTAAGAGCGGAAGCAGAGTGGTCTGATGGAGAAGCTCTTGATGCTGATGATGTAGTTTGGAGTTTAAATGCCTATAATCAATACCGTTTCGCTGATAGCGTAGCTCCACATGTTGCTTCGGTCGCTCAAGGTGCTACAGCCCAGGATGTAGTAATTACCTTGAACACTGGATATGAAAATTCAGCTGAGGTTCTTGAAACTCTATTGATCGGAGATAATCCAGTATTACCAAAGCATGTATTCACAGCTACTGGATTTGACGCGTCAAGCTATTCAAACAACTGGTTCTTTGCTGATGGATTCAAAGACGAGTGGAAAGTCACTAGCGGCCCATATCAACCATACGCCAGTACAGATACTGGAAGTCTCCATGTTTATAAGAGAGTAGACAGCTGGTGGATGGATGGAATAGAGGATACCACACATAGTATTACTTGGGATCTACCAGATCCAATGTACATAGCCTCAAATCATTTCGCTGATAATTTTGCGCAAAGTGCCGCATTAACAGCGGGAGAAATTGATCTATTCGGTGGTTACCAAGAGAATATTAAGCGATTAATAGATGATAACGATACCAGTTACCACACATGGGTTGAAGGCGGTGGAACTGGTTCGAATGAATATTATCCATTAATCAGCGCGATGAATGAGATTGCATTCAATCATGAAGCAGGTTACCCATTAGACCAAGTATGGTTACGTAAAGGCCTAGCTGCAGCTATTAACTATGGCGATATTTCTGGTGCCGCTTCGAATTATCTTAAGCAAGCTTCTCCAGTCTGGTTAGACAGTGATCAACCATCACAAGCAAAATATTACGACGACACAATTAGGAAGAAATGGGATTTTACTCCCTCATTCACGAAAGCAGAGGAATTTTTGCGTCAAGGGGCTTTCAATTGGACCGATGGATATTGGTACACCAAAGACGCTCCTGAAGGTGAAATTTGGGCAGCTACTAATGCAACTATTACACAAGATATGGACGAACTTGATAGTGAAACTGGTATTAATCTTAAACTCGGTGGCTGGCGACTTTATTGTGTCAATGGTTGGAGTGATCACATGGCTGCAATGCACTTAATTGGTGGTGACTGGCATGATTTGGGAATAGATGTCTATGTCGGTTATGAAGATTACGGAGATTTCACAGCAAAACGAGACACCCGTGATTTCCAACTGTATTACAGCAGTATGGGAAATGCCTTAAAGAATACCCCACTAAATGTAATGCAATACTGGACTTCAGATCAACCCACACGTAATGTAACTCAATGGTACAACCCTGACTTCCTTGCAAACCTTACTCTTTTCTCAACAGCAACATCTGATACAGTAAAGGAAGCATGCATGGATGCAATGCAAGACATTCTAGGTGAAGTTATGCCAGCTATTCCAGTTGCAGTAAATGGTTACTGGATGACTTATAATGAACAATACTGGGAAGGTTGGCCAAATGATCGTGGAGATGTTAAAGGAAAGTTCACAGCAACAGGTGAATACGCTGCAATCTCCGATTATGTCCCTCCAACGACTCACTGGACTACTAATAAATTTGGGCATCATTTGATGATAATAAACAATTTAGTCAAAGGTGAAGGTGCTGGTCAAGCTTCCTGGGATTTCACTGTTGTCATCATATCTATTGTTAGCATTGGTGTTGCTACAGCTATCTTACGGAAGAGAAGATAGAAGAAAAAAGCATCTTATGAGATTCTATAAAATCTCCCTTCCTTTTTCCTTTTTTTTACCACTATTAAATAAATTATCTAAAATTATCAAATATCAAAATTTAGTTTCGAGAACCGTTATATCTTCGGATTTAATGGAATGATTTAACGATTTATTTTCAATTTAACTAAAATTTTATAAAATCCCATCGTTGATGCATAGTTGGTACGCAGCAAATTAAATCCTTAGTATATTTCTGCTCTGGCTTAATAAAAACTTTAGATGGGTCACCTTGTTCAACAATGAGCCCATTTTGCATTACAACCACCCTATCGGAAATGTATTGAGCTTGACCAATATCATGAGTTATATAAATAATAGCAAGTCCCTCATCTTTTGCTAAAAGTTGTATTAGATTTAAAACTCCAGCACGAGATGACGCATCAATCATACTAGTAGCTTCATCAGCAATTAGTAATTCTGGTCTTATAATTAACACACGTGCAAGCATTAAACGTTGTAATTGCCCACCACTTAATTGGTGTGGATATCGACCAAGCAACTCATCAGCTCTTATACCCATTTGGTCTAAAACCTCATGAATAATACGTTCTCGTTCTTCAAGAGGTGGAGGATCTTTTTTAAGTTGAAATGCTTTATTTAGGATCCGATCAACCTTATGATAAAGATTGTATGAACCATAAGGATCTTGAAAGATTACCTGAACTTTTCTATAATATTCTTTTTTCCTAAATTCTTCTATAGGCTTTCCATTGATTAAAACTGTACCACTTGTCGGTTTCAAAAGACGTAAAATGATATTTGCAGTTGTAGATTTCCCACTACCGCTTTCACCAACTAATGAAACAATTTCCCCTCTTTTAACCATGAATGTAACGTTTTGAATTCCTACAACATTTTTTGTACGAATAAGTCCAGAAGTAAAAATTTTTGTTAAATTTTTAACATCTACAACTATTTCATTTTGAATTGAGTCATTTATCATAAGTATCAAACATTTTTATCTTTGTACAACCAACATTTAACAATTCTACCTTTTTCTTGCAGATTAAAGATAGGAGGAGCCTCTGATTTACAGATAGCCATCATTTCTGGGCATCGTGGATGATATCTACATCCTTGTGGAATATCTCGGAAATCTGGAGGTGCTCCTGGAATACTTTTCAATTTTGTGCGAGTATCATCAGGATTAAATGCTACGAATGATGCAATAAGAGCCTCTGTATAAGGATGAAGTGGATTTTCGATTATTTCATCCATAGAACCTTCTTCAACGATATCTCCAGCATACATAATAACTGCTTTAGTACAAATCTGTCTTAAAGTGGCAATATCATGAGAGATGAATAAAATACTGGTAATAATTTTTGCTTCTAGCATTTCATATAGCATTTTGATCAATAGTTGCTGTGATGAAACATCTAAAGCACTTGTGGGCTCGTCAACAATTAGTAATTTAGGATTAAACAAGGTAGAAATGGCTAAAACTGCCCTTTGTTTCATTCCTCCACTTAATTCATGAGGATATCGATCAATAATATTTCCTTTTAATCCTAATCGTTTAAAATGATCACGTGCCATTTGATAGACTTCGTTCTTATTACCGATTTTTCCTGTTCTCTGTTTCACAACATCTAAGATAAAGTGTTTTATTCTTTTCACTGGATTAAGAGATTCAAGAGAAGCCTGAGGAACATATGCTATAATTTTCGCCTTAACTTCAGTTCTAAGAATTTCGGGATCAGTTCGATAAACATCAAAATCAAGGATTTTAATAGTCCCAGAAATAAAATGAAGAATTTTTCTAGGTGATCCAGTAATTAATTCACCAAATGTAGATTTACCACATCCTGATTCTCCAGCTAATGCTACAACCTCCCCAGGGTGAATTTTGAGTGAAATACCATTTACTGGTTGAATTATTCCAAAAGGACCTCTAAATTGTCCAACAACATTATCACAATTTAATATAATCGGAGATATATTAGTCTCAGTCATCTTCAAAAACCTAAATTCACATGAAAATTTTACCCTTTTCTAAGCCTTGGATTAAAAACTTCATCCATTTCAGATTGAACTATATATATTGACACAAAAAGGATAGTAATAAGAATTCCTGGGGGAATGAAGACGTGATATGTAATATTATAAGTTGTTGCAGATAGTAGAACACGAGCCCAGTATAATAATGTCCCTAATGTCGGAAAAGAAATATCAACTCCAATACCAAGTACACTTAGTGCTGCTTCTGAACCTATGGAGATTCCTAAAGACATAGCAAAAACCAACATTATATAAGAAAACATATTTGGTAGTATTTCAGTTAATGAAATAGAAATATTATTCATTCCAGAAACACGAGCCATGTTTACAAAGTTTCTCTCTTTTAGACTTAATACCTGTGACCTAATTGTGCGAGCTGCCCATGCCCAATTAACCAATGCAATTATGACTGCTATTAATACGTGGCCTTCAATTATGAATTGAAATCCAGGATCTTTTGTAAAATAAGCTAATACAAGAAGAACAGGAACAGTAGGAAGAATTATAAAAATATTGACAATAAATTGCATAAAATCATCTACAATACCTCCAGCATAAGCGCCCACAGCACCAAAAAATATAGCAAAAAAAGTGATTATTATACTTGCCACGATTCCAATTTCTAATGAATGCCGTGTCCCCCAAGCTAATCTAGCTAACACATCACGTCCTTGATCATCCAAACCTAGAGGATGTTCTAAAGATGGACCCTCGAACCTCCTTACTCTTTGTTTACACCTTGTAAAATCTCTTTCTCGATTCACTGGATCAGAACAATATTCTTCATCTTCAGGGCCCCATTGTGGTTCTTTAAAAACCTGTTCTGGATCAGGGAAGATAAAAGTTGAACCTATAAAACCAAACGCAAAAATGAAACTAATAATACCAAAGGCGATTAAAAAAGTTTTTTTCTTTAGTAATATTTCTAACATTTATTCAGCTCCATTAATCTAAGTTGCGCTCCCAGACCTAATCCGAGGGTCTATAAATCCATATAAAATATCTATTAGGAAATTTCCAATTACTGTTATTAGTATTATGACAGCAAACGAGCCAATAATCAAAGGATAATTTCTTGATTGAGCTGATTCAATAAGTATTCTTCCTAGTCCAGGATATTGAAAAACATATTCAACAATCAAAGTTACACCGATTAATTCATTTAATCTTAAGTTTAAACCAGTTACTTGAGGTAATATTGCATTTCTCCGTGCATAGGATTCTATTAGACCTTTTTTGAATCCTAGCTGTTTGCTATAAATGAGATATGGGGAGTCCATTTCATATAACATCATAGCACGCATTCCTGTGGACCAACCACCTGTAGTAAATAACAGCATTACACTAAATGGAATTATATAATGATTAAGGAAAACTAATGGATTTTTGAACAGATATTCAATTGTTAAAACCCTCCATTTAGATGGATAAAGATGAATACCTACTGAATCGTCAATTATAAAGAAAATAATCATTGTAAGTAGTGCAGTCCAGTAATAAGGAGTAGACTGAAGACTTACTCCTATGTAATATATAAGCTTTGATAAGGGTCCTTCAGAAGTTGCAGCTTTTCCACCAATATAATTTCCCAAAAAAAAGCCTAGGATTAGAACTGGTATCACAAGTATTATTGTCATATAAAAAAAAGGTAATATTCTGTCTAACACTGTTATTTTAAGTTCTTCAAATGAATATCCAAGGTCGAATTGTAAAATATTTATCCAGAAGTTAATAAATTGCTCATGTAAAGGTAAATCTAAGCCGTAAAACTCCCTTAATTCGTCTTTACGTCTATCCACCCATGCAGAACTTCCTGTACCAGTTTGTTGAAACATATAATTTAGTGGATCTCCTGGTATCAGTCTTGGAATTATCCAGGTAATTGATAATGCAACGAAAAGAATAATTAAATAAAAAAAGAATTTACGAATAACAAATCTAAGGTAAATATTTTCTCTTATTTTTTGGAAAAGAGTTTCTCTTTTTAGATTTAAATCAGCACTCATACAATTAACTCTTTTTCTTTTAGTTGTTTTTTTTGGATTTCATGTGATTTAAATATGCTTTCTCATATATTTCAAAACATTATCACAAGAATAGTGAAGACTGACATTTAATTTATTTTTAAAGGGTTTTGATAAAGATAAATTCTCAAATGCTTTTATCACTCTAAGTAGTAAAAGAAGAAAGGGGATTCTGATTATTTTGGTTAATTAATCTGAATTTAAATCCTTTATTCCCACACTTACAAGTGCTCTGCTTATTATTTTCTCACTTTGTTGGTTCGAATAAATATTAGCAGTATCTATGAAAGTTACTCTTGAGTCAATAGCTCTAATTAACATTTTTTCTTTATTAAAAGGCGTACATCATTTCCCCCCACGAGCCACGCTTCCAAGGAAATTTCTGACGCTATAAGACCTGATTTTCCTAAAGCTCAATGCTTCATATAGTTGAAATCTTCTAAATAGACTTATTCAATTAACCCATAATTACCTCTATTGAATGATCTTGGCTATCGTTAAATACAGGTAATATTTTACCTTCAATCTTCACGTTATCAACTTTTATTTTTTGTATACCTTTAGACACATGATTAGGATTTTTGACGTTAATCTCATAGATTGCACCCCTAAAATATCTAACAACAGTAAATCCATCCCATTCTTGTGGAATACAAGGATTAATCATTAGTCCATGCATAGTTGGGGTAATTCCGAGAATTCCTTGATGAGCACTCCTCAAAGTCCATGCTGCTGTTCCTGTGAGCCATGAATTTTTCGCAGCTCCAAACTTGGGATGAAATTTCCCAGTTATCATCTGTGAAAAAATATACGGTTCTGTTCGATGAATGTCAGCAATTTTATTTTTAGATATAGGAGAGATTTGGTTAAAATATTCGTAAGCAATATCTCCTCTACCTAAGAGACACTCAGCAAGTATTAACCATGGATTCGTGTGGCAAAAAATTGAACCATTTTCCTTAAGAGAGGGGGGAAAGGTTGTTATACCTCCTAAATCATCTCTATATTCTATATAAGGGGGTGTAAAGAGCATCACACCGTATTCTGTATTCAAATACCTTTTAACTGCATTAAGCGCTTCAGTCGCACGTTCCTTCGAGGCTATCCTGCTAATAACAGCCCAAGACTGTGGGTTAACATAAATCTTACCATTATCATTATTAGAGCTACCTATGACTTCACCAGAATCTGTAAATGCTCGGATATACCATTCACCGTCCCAAGCTACTTCATTAACATGTTTTTTTATCTGCTCTGCTAGATTAGTGAACTTAATTCCATCTTTTTTATGATTTGATTCAGAAGCAAGTTCTATCATACTTAATAAAGCGAAATGCAATTGTAAAGCAACCCAAAGGCTTTCACCTGCATTGTTTGGTCCTGGTAGATTGAGAGTGTCATTCCAGTCAGCTGACCCTATTAATGGTAACCCGTGGTTTCCTATATGTTTCAGAGTAAAATCAATTGCTATTTTTAAGTGATTATAGAGAGAAGCTTCTGAATCACTATCCACAAAGTCTATGGTTTCATTAAGAATTTTTAAATCCCCTGTCTCCATGATATAATCGTACACAGCAATAATCATCCAGAGATGATCATCACTAAAATATGGTTTATTGGGATTCAAATAATTAGGGAATCCGCCTTTTTTGCTGAGAGGAAAGTAAAGATGATAAACATGCCCGTCTGCAAACTGATTCCGCGCTAAGTCTAATAATCGCTGACGAACTCTCTCAGGAAGGGCATAATTGACCCCAATCGTATCTTGACTTGAATCACGAAATCCCATTCCCCGTCCAATACCCGTTTCATAAAAACTTACATAACGGGACCAATCAAAGGTAGTTTTACATTGATAGGGATTCCAAATATTTACAATCGTGTCGAAATCTTCATCAGGCGTATTAACCTTAAATTTTTTTAAATAATCAGTCCAAAACTGACATAATTTTGAGAATTCTGTTTCAACCTTTTTAATGTCTTTATATTTTTCTATTATATCCTTCGCGTGTTTTTTTTCTTTCACAACACCCAAGACAAAGAAAATCGTCTTTTTCTCTTGGCTATCTAAGATTAATTTGTTACAGGTTGCAGCGATAGGATTTCCACCAATAGCAATTGAATTTGAACATTTACCCTCTTCAACTCTTTGAGGATTTGATTCATCACGATATGGTCCAATAAATTCTTCACGATCACAATCGAAGCCAAGAATATCCCCATTTGTAGTAAAAAAAGCATACCCTGGATGTCGATCATAAAGGGAATAATAAATCACATTATCTCCAAATTCAGTATATGCTACATTTTGTATATACTGAAGATCGTTTTGATCAGATTCAGCTCTCCATAAGCAGAATTCTGCGTAACTAAAGATTTTCAATTTTTTGCAAGCTTTTGTTAAATTATGAATCGTAAGTTTCCAAATCTCTAAATTGTCAGATAAAGGTACAAAATATGTAACTTCTGCCTCTATACCTTCTTTTCTTGATTTAATAATTGTATATCCCAGGCCATGCCGACATTCATAAATGTCTAGATCTTTCAATACTGGCTGCCACGAGGGAGACCAATAATCAGATGATTCATCGTCATATATGTAAATATAGCGACCAGGACGATCACTAGGAAGATTATTATACCTATATCGAAGGATTCTACGATCTCTTGGATCAATATGAAAACTATACCCTCCTGCACAATTACTTATCATCGCACAATATTCACTATTACTGAGATAATTAATCCAAGGAGTGGGCGTATCTGGTCTTGAAATAACATATTCTTTCCTTGGATTATCGAAATAACCATATTTCAAAGTTATCACCTGCATAACTATTTGCTAATAAAGGTCAAAGAGGTCACAAATAAGAATACCTAAGAATCTATACGTCAAACCTTCAAAAAAATTGCTTATTAAAGTGTTTAGAGGATTCACTATACTACTTTTAGTATTAATTAATTTTCCAATCTGAAAGAAACATAATCGTTCTATTTCTGCAGTTTTCAGAAAGAATAATACTTTTTTTGATTGACTAAACTTAGGTATTCATGACACTTAACATCTGTAAATTTGTAGCAGACATCGAATTCGCAGAGTAAAATTTGTTTCTAGTTTTTTGTAATTACCGTAAACATAAACAATTCTGCTATCACTCAAAGTAGTAAATTTATACTAATTTTAATTGACTAACGCTAGCTTTATTAACATAAATACAATAATCAATTCCCTACTGTCAAGAAACAAGTTTCAAATGCAAACTCACTCTGTTTTAAAATGATTCCTAGCTTTGAATTTAATATTTGAGAAGGTCTTTTCGTGCAGTACGGATTTTTCGATGATGAAAATAAAGAGTACGTAATCACTCGACCAGACCTACCTTTACCATGGATCAATTATCTTGGATGCGAAGATTTTTTTGGAATAATTTCTAATACAGCTGGAGGTTACACCTTCTTCAGAGATGCACTTTTACGACGTCTCACAAGATATCGATACAACAATGTTCCTCTAGATTTCGGTGGACGATATATTTATATTAGAGAAAACTCCTCTGGAGACTATTGGTCACCCACTTGGCAACCTGTAAGAAAGAAACTTGATAAATATGAATGTAGACATGGTCTAGGGTATACAAAAATTAGTTCATCCTATCATGGATTTGAAGCTAGTATTCGGTTCTTTATTCCTTTACGAAATAACTTAGAAATTTGGCAAATTACTCTACGAAACACAAGGGATGATCCCTATGAGTTTTCAGTCTTCTCATGTGTAGAGTTTTGTCTTTGGAACGCTGAAGATGACGCAACTAATTTTCAACGTAATCTCAACATCGGGGAAGTAGAAATTGAGAGGAACACTATCTATCATAAAACTGAATTTCGAGAGAGAAGAAATCATTTTGCTTATTTCACTTGCTCCGAGGAAACTATAGGTTTTGATTCTCAGCGAGACGTATTTCTTGGTGCTTATAGAAGCTGGGAACGACCAATAGCAGTTGAAAAAGGGATTTCCTTTAACACAAACGCTCATGGTTGGTCACCAATTGGTTCCCACCATGTGAAAATAAAGTTAAATCCGGGAGAATCACGTACACTCGCATTTTTGCTTGGTTATCATGAAAATCCTGGTGATCAAAAATTTAATCCTTCTAATTCGCAACAACTCAATAAAAAATTTGTTAAGGAGATTATCAAACACTTTAAAATTATTGAAAATGTAGAATCAGCATTTAAAGATTTATGTGAATATTGGGATAATGTTCTCGCAGTTTTTCAGGTAAAAACTCCAGATATTCATACAAACAGGATGGTAAACATTTGGAATCCATATCAGTGTATGGTTACTCACAATTTGTCACGTTCAGCGTCATTTTTCGAGTCAGGAATTAGCCGAGGCATAGGTTTTCGGGATGCGAATCAGGATCTCCTAGGTTCTGTTCATATGGTTCCTAAAAAAGCACAAGAACGTATCTTGGACTTAGCTTCTATTCAATCACAGAATGGAGCTACTTACCACCAATTTCAACCTCTTACGAAGCGTGGTAATGATAAGATTGGCAGTAATTTTAATGATGACCCTCTTTGGTTAATTATAAGTGTATCAGCCTATATCAAAGAAACAGGAGACTGGTCAATCTTAGATGAACCTGTTGTTTTTGACAGTAAGGCTGGAACCGAGCAACCACTTCTGGAACACCTTGAAAGGAGTATTCAATATATAATCGACCGCTTAGGACCTCATGGTCTACCTCTGATTGGCCGGGCAGATTGGAATGATTGTCTTAATCTTAATTCTTTTTCAACAGAACCTGATCAATCCTTTCAGACAACGACAAATATGGATGGAAAAATAGCAGAGTCAGTTTTTATAGCAGCTCTGTTTGTTTTAGCTGTAAAAGAATATAGTAAGATGCTTAATTACTTCAAATTAGGAGCGAAGGCAGAATCATATATGCAATGGGCGGAGAAAATGGAAAATATTATTCTTGAACATGGATGGGATGGAAATTGGTTTCTCCGCGCTTATGATGCCTCAGGGAACAAAATTGGATCTAATGAATGTAAAGAGGGTAAAATTTTCATTGAACCTCAAGGGTTTTGTATTCTCGCTGGAATTGGTCTAGATAATGGATACGCAAGATCTGCTTTAAATTCAGTAAAAGAGCACTTGGCTACCCCGCATGGTATTTTATTGTTTCAACCTGCATTTTCTCGTTATTACTTAAATTTTGGCGAAATATCTTCATATCCTCCAGGCTATAAAGAGAATGCAAGTGTTTTTTGCCATGCAAATCCTTGGATTATTATTGCTGAAGCGATTCTCGGTAATGGTAATCAAGCTTTTGATTATTACAGTCGTATCAATCCCTCAGTCCGTGAGGAGATCAGTGAAATCCATCGTTGTGAACCATATTGTTATGCCCAAATGATCGCTGGACGAGATTCCCCCACGTTTGGTGAAGCAAAAAATTCATGGCTCACAGGAACAGCAGCGTGGAATTTTGTTGCGATCACGAATTATATCTTGGGAATCAGTCCTACTTTTACTGGATTAAAAATCTCACCAGTCATTCCTGAAAATTGGTCTAGCTTTCAAGCGAAAAGAGTATTTCGAGATACTACATATAATATTTCTGTTATTCGCAAAGGAGCGGGAAATAGAGCCATTATGGAAGTTAATGGTAATCAGATCGAAGGAAATATTGTCCCATCCACTCTCATAAAGTCAACAGAGGTTGATGTGAAAATCACGATTATATAATAATCTTGTCTGTTTTCTTAAAGACCAATAGTTACCTGATCTGCTGCAATATCCTCATAAATCGCCGCAAAACCACCAACGGATAGTTCTCCAGCATCAGTTTGCATAAAGATTGTAAAAACACCAGATTCCCAGTTCTTATATACTTTTGTTACGTTCCCAACCTCTAAAGTATATTCTCCTGAATGAACTAACCTTCCCTTGACAACAAGCTGAGGCTTTTTTTGATCACTGAGTAATTTTTCGACCTCTTCAACAAAACTGACACTATGAATGAATGTACACGGGAAGGAAGTTTTTTGAAAAGTATGCATAGGTTTTCCTAACCTCCAATTGAGAAAGAAAAAATGGTCTATCAGAGTATCAATTAAATCTACTTGATCTATTACCTGAGCCTGGGTAAATTCTGGATCACTATACACATGAGGTTGAAAAGCTTTGAAATTCCATTGAATTGCTTTGGATCTATCTATTACAATATAGGGCATTGGGAAATTTGATCTTCTTCTGATCCTAACGAAGCTAAGTCCTTCTAAAAAGAAATCGGTATCTGTTCCTTCTTCAAAATTGGAAACACAACTAATTTGAATCTTTCGTTTTGAAACTTCAATCAGGGAGTGTTTCAACATTTGAAGAAATGGTATGGTAGCACTAATTAAGATTTCATGCTTAGCTTCTTTTATCATCAGATTAATGATGTTGATGATATTATCTCTCCCAATCAATTCCCAAATTCCACTTTCAAATTCTGTACTAGAACCTACTAGAGAACGAAGTTCCTTTATGGATTCTTCCTTTGCATATTGAAAGAAAGCAAAGAGATTACCAATTCCAATAGAGGGATCGAAAGCTCTATAGGTCTTTACCGTCCGTTTTTGTGTTTCACTCTTAAATTTATCCGTTTGGGTTTTTGCTGTTATGAGTCCGTATTTTACTAAATTTCTAAGGGTATCATATGCCCGTGGATGCGGTATTCCAGTACTTTTTACTATTTGTGTTACATTCTCCTGTTGTCCACTCTCGACAAGCATAATATAGGCTTGAATTTCATATTTTGTTAAACCTAATCGCCTAAGGAAAACATGAAGTCTCCAATGTGCTTCTGGAACGTTCGCTGATTTGTATTGCTGAATTAACTGTTTAAACTCTTCTAGGGCTTTCGAATCTTGGTTTTCATCCATTCAACAAATCTATCCTAAATTAATACCTGCTCTTTCTCACAATTCACTGATAATAAGATTCGTTATTAATAACACAAATGGGATTTATTTACTTTCTCATTAAACCTTAATTGGTTATTTCATGCATGATGAATATTTGGTCTTAACTTACGAGAATATTGTGAATTTATTCTTAAATTGAATAAAATTCTAGTTATTTGAAAAATCCTTGATTATAAAATTTCGATTTCGTCATCATAAAACACTAATAGAACATAGATCTCAACATAGAATTAGATTAATTCTGAGCCACCCGTAACAGTAAAACAGTTATGTCTCGGTGAATCGGTTGTCAAAAATCCATATTTTTAAAATATCAATAGTATTGTGTATTTTTACGATAGCAATGAGTGGAAACTTGCTCGAGCCCGCTTTAGGTTTAAATTATGAAACTGACGTTCAAATCGGAGAGAGTATCATATTCAAAAGACATGATCGCAATTCTAGTACTCAAACATGGAGTTCATGGAGCTACTTGATGTATAAGGTTGTAGAATTGGAGGACTCTTTCCCTGAAAGTGGGAATGAGACTCATATTAAGGCTAAACGTTGGCTAAGTGAAGATACTGTCCATTGGAGACAAACGCCTTTTTTCAATAGTTTTGGTAGCGTTACGTCACCAGATGAATTATCCGAAGTTGAAACCATCGCACGCTTAAGTGAAATACCCTTAGTTTATTCTGTAGCTTTAAATAATGAAGATTTGATTATTCGATCTGGTATCAAGATAGGTACATTTGTAAACCAAATAGATACTACTTTAGAAGAACTTTCGGAGGGTGATTTCCAGGTAAGAATTAATTCCATTCATGATGGATATGGAATAATGTTAGTTGAAACTGGTTGTGGATGTGCTATTGAGGGAGGCGTCAGCAAAAGAGTAAGGAATATTACTTACAAACCAAGAGGGTTACTAAAGGAATATCTCTATTTTGAACAAACAGATTATGGCACAGACGCAGAAGCGAGTATAACAGAGTATGAACAAATTTTGGTTGAAGATCTTGATTTAAGCAATTTAATTCTAGAAAATCTGAGTACAGGTTGGGAAAGTTCGTACCTAACGACAATATCCACTAATTCTGAACCAAAGACAACCCCAGTGAGCATTTTTATATTTTTATTCACTTTAATCTTGTTAATTTTCTATCGAAAACAACTTAATTCCTTCTAATCCAGTATTTACAGAGAAAAATGCCTGTGAAACTCTAAGAATCGTTTAAAATTTTACAAAATATCCTGGGCGTCACCATAAATTTTCGAATATGACAGAATAACTCTGGAAATTAACTCTCTCATATCAATAAGTTCATGAATGATTTTAAATTTTTCATCAGGGTGTTTATCAAGGAGTTTGTGGATTTTTTTAATTCGATCTGATAACACATCAATGAATTGATTGAATATTGGAAAGACTGTAGGTAGCATTAAGATGCTTAAAGTAATGTTTTCTTGTCCTGCACGAGCATGAGGACGATTCAATGCAAAACTATAGGATAGTACCTTGATTAAAGTATGTTTGGCTTCTGTGAAATTAAAAATAGCTTGATTCACGTCTTCAAAATCAGTAGCAAATTCACAATTACTGAACGCTCTGAATGAAAGACGTAAGATCATGTTAGAGTCCTCTAATGATTTTGGCGTAACGAATAGCGGAGATGGACCACTTTGTTCATCAAAGAATGAAACTACAATTCCAAGGGTATGAGTATTGAGAGCAGATAACAGATCTACTTTACTCACTTTGTCTATATTCTTCATAACCAAGTTTTTATCTAGTCCAATTATTTCAGGTCTCTGGAATAGTCTGTTATATACAATAAAGATTACTATCGTTCCAATAATCGTTGAAATCATGATTAATATGATAAATAGCGTATCTGGGAAGGGAGTGAGCTCTCTTTCTGACGGATAGGAGATGATGATCTCTCTTTCCACTTGGTGCAGATCGATTTGAAACGCCTGTACATCGCTATTACAGTTTGCATCAACTGTTGAAATTTGATACAGAACTTTCCAGTTTGTTCTATTCTGGGGAAAGGGCACTGTAACAGAATAAACATCAAGAATCCCTGATTTTTCATAAAATTCCATTGATACTTGATACCACTGCGAATTCATCTCTTGGGAAAAAGCAGATCCTACCCCCGCTTCACTTACATTCCTATCAATTGCCTCAAAATAATAATAAAGAATGATTTCATCAATACCTGAACCATTTTCCTCCACCTCTGCGTAAAATGTTATTTCACTTGGTTCGTATTCATCATCAAGCATATAATAAGCGTCAGTTACTCGTGGTGGGATATTATCTGTTTTACAAATAACATCTTTAATAGTCGAAGCAGTTGTTAAAGAATTCCCAAAAGCATCTGAAGCATTGGTGATTTGGTACTCAAGATAAACACCCCAGTTTATTGTTAAATATTGATAAATCCAAATTCCACTGGAATCCTGTTCCATCTCATATTCAGAACCATTAATCATAATTGTGACGTTTTGAGGGAAGGATAGATCATCAGTTACGTTAGCATGAAAAACCAGTTTTCCATCGCCTGAATCCTGTACCTCAAAGCTATTTAAAGTGGGAGGATTTTCATCAGTTTCTTGAAAACCAACGGAAAAAAAGCTAGCTGGATCATATTGATTATTGTATTCAGTTTTAATCCAATAATCTGGTCGTGCAACTGTAGACGCGCGCATTTCATCAATTATTCCCCTGAACGAAGTATCATACCATTTGCCAATTTTAAATGTCAAATCATCCAAAATATTAAGTTTTAAATTGTTTTCATTGACCATAAGCTGGTTATCAGCATATATTTTTACATTTTTATCTCCGTCATATACAACAGAGAAATAGACCCAACTATTTAACGAATTGTACGAAAAATCAGTATGCTTTGGCCCTCCCCAGTCTCCCCTCCAGTCATTGGTGGTCGAAAGAGCTCCCAAGCCACAATAGGCCTTTGAAGCTCCTGCTTTGCCAAACTCAAAAACGCCTTCTCCATTAAAATTTTTTGTGTAAACCCATGTACTAATTGTTTTAGGTTTTTTTCCTCCTAAACCAAGGTCACTAGGAAGTCTATATGTCTCGATATACTCACTTTCTCCATCGAATTCATTAGCACCATCGATCTTTCCATCAATTGCTTCATCACCATTATAATCCTGGGGACTTCCGTCAAACATATATGAAGTCGAATCGTAACGTATTCCTGAAATCTCCGATAGATGCCATACAGCAACATAACCGTTATCCCAAACTCCCTCTTGATTTTCTTGATTTTCAATCGTGTCATTACCATAATAAATAAGAAGTTGGGTATCACCTTGGCTCGAAAGATTCGTTTTAATCCAGGTAATCAATCGGGAGTGGGTTAAATTATGATCTTGATCGAATCTTTCAATTTCATGGTCTAATTTATTCCCTAAAATATCTGTAAATTTTATATCATTTCCATTGGTTTGACCCACATTCTTTAAATCTTTGTCATAGAGATCTATCAACACAGGGAAGTTAGATAAGTCATTTATTACTTTTGAGGCATTGATAATGATTCGCTTCCGATATTTGAACCTAACATCAGCCCATCTTGATTCCGCACTATTATCCATACTGCTGATGCTAAAAGAAGACTTGTCAGGAAATTCAACAGAACGTTTGTTAACATTTTTCATTTGTTGAACATGAGTCGTATCTCCGTCCTGAAATCTATCAATGGTTATTCCTAGATTAATTGACAGAATTGCTGAAAACAGAACAAATATTGCTGTTTGGGACTTTTTTACTTTATTTACCCTCAATACGAAAATGAAAATCACAGCACATGAATTTTATATTAATACTATTTCTAACATTGTGGATCCTCCTGAGAAAGTATAAAAAATATTCTAGAGAAATTATCCTTATTTTCGAATGATACTCCCTTCTCTCAAACAATAATTAATAAATATAGATTCTTTAACCTATTTTGAATACATGATTTCATATATTTACTGTATGAAATTTAATAGCCGAATCACTATTTAGATGTGAAATATAATTTATTCTATAACCTTATCATTTTACAGAAGTGATGTCACAAGATGATTTCTAGAGGAGTAGCGATCGTAGGTTACGGTTGCATCAAAGTTGGAAAATATCCAGATGAATCTGAAGCCAATCTAGCTAGTGATGTTGTTACTCTCGCTATAGAAAATGCAGGGATTACTAAGGAAGATATTGAAGGATTAATCACGACCCCAAATCTCCAAAATACCTTTGGACTCCAAGCTTCCCTTTTAGCTGAATACTTGAGGATATCACCTAAATCTATGGCAGAAATCAATAATGGTGGCGTGGCTGCGGGTTTAGCTATTAAGTATGCGATGAATGAAATAAAATTAGGATATATAGATATTGCTGTATGTTATGGTGCAGAACGACAACATTCTCTGAAGCCTCGTTTATCACCTGAGTTGTTTAGAGACCCCTTAGCGGGTTCTGAATTTCTAGACCCGACTGTTCAACCTTTTGTTGGTCCTGGCATCATCTGGGCTTATGCGTGTTCAGGACAAAGGTACATGTATGAGTTTGGTGCTACGGAAGAACATTTCGCAATGGCAAGTGTAAGAAATAGAAAAAATGCAGTGAAGAATCCTTGGGCTGCTTTTAAGACCCCAATAACTGTGGATGACGTTATGAATTCCCCTGTCTTATGTTCCCCCATCAAACTTCTCGATAGTTGCGCAGCTCTAGATGGGGCTGCAGCTGTGGTGTTAGCTTCAGAGGAGAAAGCTAGACAGCTAACAAAAACACCAGTTTTCATAAAATCAGTCGGTGAACATCATGACAATTCGTGTGGTGTTCCAACTGATCGATGTGACAAATCTCTAACTACTTTTATTGCAGCAAAGAAAGCTGCTAGAGATGCTTACAGGAGAGCAAAAATACAACCAAAAGATGTAGATGTTGCTGAAGTCTATGCGCCCTTTAGTCCTCAAGAATTAATATTACCTGAGGATTTAGGTTGGTTCGAGAAGGGGGAGATGATAAAATCCCTCGAAGACGGATCAACCGAGATTGGTGGAAAAATACCCATAAACACAGACGGAGGAGTGCTTTCTAGGGGACATCCTGCAATGGTAACCCCCTTCTACGAAGCAATAAATCTAGTTAGACAACTTAAAGGAGAAGCTGGAAGCTTACAGGTTGAGGGAGCTGAAATTGGTCTATTGCACTGCGAAGGAGGGGCTATTAACAATTGTATGGTTTTTATTTTTCAGAGAGGAAATTAAAATGACCGAGTCAGATATCCCTTTTTTGTATCCACAGATTACAACAACCGCTAAGAACTTCTGGAATGGATTGAAAAAGAGAAAGCTTTTCTCTCAAAAATGTAAGAAGTGTGAGGAAGTTTTCTTTCCGCCAAGAGGGCGTTGTCCTGTATGTTCTTCAAAGGATTTTAACTGGGTAGAATTAAGCGGAAAAGGTGAGCTCTACAGTTGGACTGAAATATATATGCCACCACTAGCTTCTAATGGTTCCTATATTCTAGGAATTATTAATTTACATGAGCAAATTGGTAGAATAATAACAAGAATCGATGCTAAGCCAGACAAGCTGAAAATTGGTATGAAAATGGTGATAGATTACGTAGATGTAACAGACGACCTGACCTTATGCGTTTTTAAGAAGAGTTCACAGTGAAGAAACTCTTCGTCAATGACCAATTGATTGACGATTTACTCTGCTCTCATCGGTTGATCGATCATCATCATAATTTTTCTTTGACTCACATCGATTAAAGGCTATCATAAAAGCCTCAGGAGTTGTTAATTTTATTCGATCAGGCCGCACTTCAATACATCTACCTAGTTTTCTCTATTCTACAGAATAATTTTGGTGTGTAAAAGCAATGATAATATCTAAGAAAGAGAAATCTAGGAACCACTTGCATAAAGTATCTTTTAATTTCTTCCAAGGCGCAATTATACAAGAATAAGTCTCCACTCAGTGATTCTTTGGATTTAAAAATGAGATTAAGGACTTATTTTCTTTGTTTCTTTCAAGAGACTGAGCTAAATTGATGTATTAGGATGTAAAGAGGAATTTTCTTCGAAATAAGAATCCTCTCAAAAACATAATACATTCGATTGGAGTAAATTTCAAGATTATATAATCAAATACAGAACACTCGGAACTCCAACAAGAAATATGCTTCCCACAAACAAAATGACCAAACCAATTAAGAATCCTCGAAAATGAAAGTAATAATCCTTATATCCCTTTAATCCTTCCGTTTCTAGTAATATAATAAATTTTGGCTGAATTTTAACGAAGAATAGCCAATCCAGAATGAATAAAGCAAATAAATTAAAGCACAGAAACATCACATAAATGCTTATAAACATCTCAAAGAAGGTTGGTTCCTCATCAATCAATAGATCAAGGTGTGTTAATGCCAGCCCTACTACTCCAACAATGATCCCGAGAAAAGCGATCCCAACAATAATTTTCTGCTTTTTTGATTCTTCACTAACAGGACCATGTTTTTCTTGAATATCAGGCGGAAAATCTGAGACCCAGATCTCTGCATTAATATAAAGGCTAATTGTGATGAGAAGGCTTAGTAAAAAACTTAAAATTGCACCATAAAACAATCTGTGTTGGAATAGGAGTAATAAATCCATACTGATTAGATATTTCAACAAAGGGAAATTTAGACTTTGTTATTGGATCACAAGACATCATTAGATTTTTTGTCAAAATCATTAAGCTTTTCTATCAATTCATTTAACTGATCTTGGATTTCATCACAATTATCACCAATGGCGGAAATCCGTTCCCATTCATCGTTGGTTATTCCATACTCCTGTAAACGTTTAGGAAGCATTTGAAACCATTTGTAAGCACCCATCTGGAAACTAGGAGCGCTATCTAATACTGTTTGGAACTCAAACGACATTTGCAGATACAACTTTTGTTCTGTCGGTGTTAATTCCGTTTTTTTCAAATCAGGAAGAAAATCCATATAGGTAGGTATTATAAAACTTATTTTTTTTGGTGCATTATTAGTTTCATCCATTGTCATGAAGAATAACTCCATAGAGAGCTATTGTTTTCTAAAATATAAAAGAAAATCAGATACATTCGTCCGCATATAGCTGAATAAAAATAAAATCATTGAGATTTGGAAAAAGAAACCCAAAAACTGCGAATTACACAACCCTCAAAGCCATTTTCATTTACATAGAAGTATCTAGAACACAGATTAAACTAGCTCAAAAGATGAATAAAACAAAGCTTTTTGTTCAAGTTGGTGCTAAAAAAATATTCCCTAGTTTGTCTATCTTCAGAAATAAATTTATCCATTTAGTTTTTCGACCAATCGACTCAATTGATCTTGGATTTCATCACAATTATCACCAATGGTAGAAATCCTTTCCCATTCATCATTAGTTATCCCGTATTTCCGCAATCGTTTAGGAAGCATCTGATACCACTTATAAGCACCCATCTGAAAACTGGGAGCGCTATCCAACACTATTTGAAATTCAAAAGATAGTTGCAGATACAACTTTTGTTCTGTCGGTGTTAGATCTGATTTTTTCAGAGTAGGTAAAAAATCCATATAAGTTGGGATGTCAAAACTAATCTTTCTTGGTGTGGAGCTGATCTGATCCATCGTCAATTTATATATCACCTCAGGATGACTCTTATATCTGAGAGAAACTTCTATGTAAGATTATGGATTACGCTATTCCGAATTGCTTCAATTTTTGTTATTAATTCATCTAGTTGACCTTGAATTGCATCACAATTATCACCGACGGTAGAAATCCTTTCCCATTCTTCAACGGTCAGACCATATTTTTGCAATTTGTTAGGAAGTTTCTGGTACCATTCCTGAGCACCTACTTGGAAACTGGGAGCGCTATCTAATTCTATTTGAAACTCAAAAGATAAGTGCAGATATAATTTCTGTTCTGTCGGTGTTAGATCCGATTTTTTCAAGTGAGGTAAAAATTCCATATAGGAGGGAATGTCAAAACTAATTTTTCTTGTTGTAGAGTTAATCTGAGACAAGGTCAATATAAAAGCCACCTCTGGATGATATCTCTTTCTCAATTATAAAAAAAGAATCTGAATAATTTATCCGCCTTTTATAAATCCAAAAGTTTTCCACAAAAGAATTCATGGGTTTCCTTGTCAGTGACTTCATGAAAATCATTACTAATTGCTAATTTGATCTAATTGTACTTACTTCTAATTAAACGTGTATGGAATAGTAAATCAACTAATGTAAACAGATAAAGCTTCATTAAAACAAGACACGAAATTGAGCAAAGTTTTTCTCAAAGAATATAATTCATCGAATTCCACTAATAAATCCAAGGAAACTCCAATAGAGATGAATAAAGACAATAAAAGAAGTTCTAATTCTAATTCTTCAGAAACTATTATCATTCCTTTACGAATGATTCTCCCTATCACTTCCATTGGAACTTTTATGTCAGCCATGGACGGCAGTATCGTCAATGTTTCGTTATTTACAATTGCGAATGCGTTAAATACTAATATGGAAGGGGCTAGATGGATTGTAATCATTTATCTTCTAGTAATATCATCTTTAATTGGAATCGGAGGGTCTTTTGGGGATAATTATGGTAGAAAAAAGATTTTCCAACTTGGAATGTTATTTTTTATATTCGGATCGTTCTTTTGTGCATTTTCTCCCACCTTAGAGGTTCTGGTTCTGTCAAGAGCTCTTCAAGCAATTGGAGCTGCAGGTCTTATGGCAAACGGTTTAGCATTAGTGATAACATATGTTGAACCTACAGTAAGGGGTCGGGCTATTGGTATTAATTCATTAGTAGTCGCATCTGCACTTTCGACGGGACCAGCTCTTGGAGGGATTTTAACGAAATATGTGGGTTGGCCTAGTATTTTTCTAATAAATTTACCAATTGGCTTACTTGGGATTTTGCTTGTTCAACGGTTTATTCCTGAAACAATCGAAAAAAGATACAAACTAGATTATGGAGGAATGATTGCTTTTATTATCACTGCTTTCTCTTTAGTTCAAGGAATTTTAACCTTATTTAAAGGGGACCCCATTGGTGTAATTTTCATTGCAATTGCTCTGATTGGTGGACTTATTTTCATACGTATAGAAAGTAATCATCCAACTCCAATGATTTCTGTTGATATCATGCGAGACAGGACGATTTTAACTGGGATAATTTCTTCTTTTCTGTGTTATATGGTTTATTACAGTGTTGTCTTTCTCCTACCATTTTACTATCAGGAGGTTCTATTGTTTGAACCAGATCAAACAGGAATTTTAATGGTTGTCCCTCCTCTTGCAATGGCGGTAATGGGGCCATTTGCTGGCTTTTTTGCTGAAAAATTTGAAGCTAAAAAATCGACCTCCTTTGGAGCAGTCCTTTTGAGTTTTTTTGTATTGTCTCTTGCTATTCTTTTCAATGTGTTTCCTAATAATTTACGTGATATTATTTTTATTCTTATACCGTTAGTTGCGTTTTCTGCAGGATCACTAACTACATTTACTGTCTCAAATGGTACTTCTGTTATGAATGTAGCCCCAAAAGGCGATGTAAGTGTAGTAGCTGGTCTTATTGGCCTTTCCCGAAATATAGGATTTGCTTTAGGGACAACGATAAGCTCATCCTTTTTTGCTTTATTCTTCATTATAAACAATCCAAACAACATCACTTCTGGAGCAACTTTTATTTCAAGTTATTACATAAGTTTAGGGCAGACTTTCTTTCTTTTCTCATTATTTGCATTATTTGGCGCAATAATCTCTTATTTGAGAGGTTCTTATGTAAAGAAACCTTCCTCAGAGGTATTATAAATGGTAAAAACAGTAGTAATGACAAAAAACGGTACAACTGAAATGCAAGAACAGCCTTATCCAGTCTTAGAATCTGGAGCTGTTTTGATAAAGACTACTTATTCTGAAGTTTGTGGGACAGATGTTCATCTTCGAAAAGGTCACTTGGATGGAGTACCATATCCAATCATTCCTGGACATGTCTCCACTGGTGTCATAGAAGAGCTAAATGGAGATGTTTGTGA
>JAEOTY010000446.1 GCA_016839625.1 Candidatus Hodarchaeota archaeon | reverse complement strand
TTGGCAAAGTTCTTAATACGGTCAAATCGTTCTGGTTCTAGGTTAAAATGACTAAGTTCAGTCATAATTTCATAAATAATAGATTGGAGAGCATCTAAAGCACCCTTGGACTGCTTAGATAGTGATTTCACCAAATTAAGATCAGGATAGCTTTTCCAACCAGGCAAACGATCAATTTTATTGGCTGCTATAAGAAATGGCACTTTTTGTTTCACTAAAATCCGTAACGATTCAACAGTTTGGGGTTGGATTCCACGACGAACGTCTATTACCAAGATTGCAAAATTAGCCGCACTACTGCCTCTCATCCGGAGATTCATGAATGAGCTATGTCCTGGTGTGTCAATGATGAGTACTCCTGGAATTTGAAGATTTTTCTTAGATTTTTTAAGGAGATCTCCGCATAAATCAATAATTGTTTCTATAGGAAAGAAGCTTGCCCCAATATGTTGAGTGATACCTCCTGATTCTCGTGATTGTACTGCAGTTCCACGTACCTTATCCAGTAGACTAGTCTTACCAGAATCGACATGTCCTAGAATAACTGTAATTGGACTTCGCATTTGGCCTACATGTTCTTGATCGGAAGTCATTTGTTTTTTTGTCACCAAATTTCCTTTTATAAAAAATCAGGAGATGCCATTTAATATTATACAATGTTGAACTCAATTTTTATCGGGATTTGTGTTGAAATATCATGTGCAATTGAATAAAAAGACTTTAGACTAAATAAACTTCTCTGACTCGCGGAATTCAGTATTGTGGGTCATATCTATGGAATTGTGATTCAAATTATAGATTTTTTCATTTGTAAGGAGAAGGAGAAAAAAATTTAATGCGGTTAGAAAGAAGGGTGAAGTGACTGAATCTAGGATTTCTTCAATAATTAGGAGAATGAATTAATATTGAGGCGAGATAATACTCATTATTTTGTTTATCCCGAATATCTTGATAAAACACTTACACGAAAAGAGGGCCGCCGCCTACCTCTTGGAAAAGCATTGGAAAACCCTACGATTACAGAAATACGTTTGGCAGCAGAAAAACTTGGTTTTAGTTATGAAGTTAGAAAAGAAGCTTCGTATCCCCGTCATTGGTGGGAATCTAATGGCCTGATTTTAATTGAGAAAAAGAAACCAAAATTAGAAACTCTTAGCGATCTCTGTAGTGAAATTAAAACGTATATTCGCCCAGCTTTAGAAAAACAGAAGAAAGACCTTGTTAAAGAAGTGAAAAAACGTAGAATATCAAGCGGTCGCCAAATTTCAAAAAAGCCTGACACAAAGGGAAAACCACAGAAATTCCGTCCAAAGCGTAGAAAATGATGTTTGATAATCCTCTCCTCTTTTAAGAATTTACTGATTTGATGAGGGTGCAATAGCTGCGAAAAAAGAGAGATAAATATACCAAGAAAGCGAAAAGTGAGGGTTACAGAAGCCGAGCTGCATATAAACTTCTCCAAATTGATAAGAAGTTCAAGCTATTTGATGTAGAGCAAATAGTTATTGATTTGTGTGGAGCTCCAGGAGGTTTCTCACAGATAGCCCGAGATCAAACAAAAGGAAAAGCTCGAATTTTTTTAGTGGACATTGCACGTGTTAAAGCCATCCCAAACATTACTGAAATTATAAAAGGTGATATTACAAAATTATCCACCGTTCTCCAACTTCAACGAAGTATAGAGAAATATCGTGTTAATAATGAGATAATTGTTCTAGCTGATTGTTCTCCAAATGTTTCTGGTCACTGGGCTACAGATCATGCACGTCAAGTATGGCTGGCTGAAGTAGCTTTGGGGATTTCAAATTATTTTTCAGCTGAAAAGTTTATTACCAAGGTTTTTGAGGGAGAATATCTTCTGGAACTCCTACAGAAGATCAAAGCATCATACAACAATGTTAAAATTTACAAACCCGCTACGTCACGAAAAGAAAGCGCTGAAACTTATATAATCGCTACAGAGAGTAAAAATAGGAACAAGGAAGAGTATAATCAAGACTATCTTGTTTTAGATGAGTAAATCGCTGGTCGACAAAGAAATGAAACTTGTTGAAATCCAAGAAGGCCTGGGAACTTTTCTCATTCCAGATCCTAAGACTAAGGATCATATTCCAAAACGATCAGATGATGTTTTCTTTAATTTTCATCAAGAAATCAACCGTGATTTCTCAGTTTTGGCTCTTCGTGCGTATGGACGGGAGAATACAAAAACAAATTTGACAGTATGTGAACCTTTATGTGGAACAGGAGTACGTAGTGCCCGCTACGCCTCGGAGACACCTTCTTCGAGTATTTATTGTAATGACATCAATTCAAAAGCTGTTAAAATAGCTCAAAAAAATATTAATCGTCTTTCAAACACTCAAGCGGAAAAGATCCGTCTCTTCAACATGGAATGCAACGTTTTCCTTCAAACTCTTAATGAAAAGAACATTATCTTTGATTTTGTTGATATTGACCCTTTTGGAACTCCCATTCCGTTCGCTCAGAATAGTATTAAATCGGTTAACCTTCAAGGACTTCTTGCATTTACAGCAACAGACTTAGCCAGTCTCGTTGGACTATATCCTCGCGCTCTTTATGCTAAATATTGTGTTAGTCAGTTTGATGAACGTATTGGTAATGTCCACGAAATGGCTACAAGATTCCTTATAACAGGTATCCAACATGTTGGATTAACTTTAGGTCAGTCTCTTATTCCAATTTTATCTTTTTATCACAGACATTTCATTCGTTGTTTTCTGTTACGCAACAGAGGGGTAGATCGTGTTATGGATCAAACGGGCTTCATAAATTATTGCAAGAATTGTCAAACTAGATATACCAGTGCTTTAGGAAAGAAAAATTCAGTATGTCACGTTTGTAACAGTCCAAATACAGTCAGAGCAGGCCCTGTATATCTTGGGAAGATTCAAGATCCAGAATACTTGGCTTCCATGCTCCAGGATAACCATTTACAAAAATTAGGAACTAAAAAAAGACTTGTGAAAATTCTACCGAAAATGTTTGAAGAAACGTCAATAGACATTCCTTGGTCTTATGATATTCAAAAACTAGCTAAAAAAATTAGCTCTCCAATGCCTCCAATT
>JAEOTY010000445.1 GCA_016839625.1 Candidatus Hodarchaeota archaeon | reverse complement strand
TTTTGGTCATTGCTAGTCGCTATGATCTCTACAATCACAACAATATTTTTCGTCGGAAGATCGAGATATTATCCCCTCTTTGAAAAGAACCCATTTCGTGCCCTCCCGCCCTAGCGAGTACAGCCAATAACAGACTTAGGAAATATTAAAAACCATATTAAAGGTGCTATAAAATGTTGGAGCCAGTAATCGATAAAATAAAATAAGAAAAGTGTCAAACCAAAAAGTGCATATCTTTTAGAAGAAATCTCAATTTCATCAAGGGACATTCTTTTAGTTGAGAGAAAGGTAGCAATGGCTAAAATAAATGGTGTAATGATAACGCAAACAAGTGTGAAAAGGAAGATTGGACCCAATATCCCAAAATAGAATAATTCTTCTCTAGGGGCAATAATAATAGGTATGATCCGGTGAATCACTAGGTCTAGTGATAGGTATAATCCAATAGATATCGCCATTACTATTGCCATTATTCCCCACGATTTTATTAATCGGTATTCTTCGTACCTTCTTGCTAATTGAAATGCGTCATCAACAAATGCAGTTTCATTCATTTCTTATCACCTTCGAGATTCCAGTAAGGTGTTAATAACCTACTTCTATATAAAATCTGATTAAGTTCTGGAAAGCAGAAGAATCTAGTATTATTAATTAATTACTAAACTGACCCCAGATCGGCTTTCAAAAGGAGATAATTCCTTTAATAAAATGTCTTTGAGAATATTCATTCCCCATTTAACAATCCAAGAGAATACTCAATTCTTATCGCTAATAGGGGTTCCAGTCTTTAATCTTGGGATATTTTGCTTTCTCGCCATAATCGTAACTATCGAACAGTTTACCCCATTCTGTCGCATGGAACTTCTTTATTCTTCTCTTTCCGATTATCCGATACCAAAACAAGTCATGATATTCACTCGTTAAAAATCAATTATTTTTAATAGATGAACAAGACACATAATTTTACTGAGAATGAATATGCTAAAATATGATAACTGGACTAAAGATCAAGAACAAAAGGATAATTTAGATCGGTTATTTTTCTATATTCGCCCCTTAATAATTGTAGATGGTATCGGTCTCATATTAGGACTTTCGATATTCTTTCTAAGTTATCTCCTTCCGTCCCTCAGTATTGGATTTACCATTGAACTAAGACCAGAAATATTTCTTTACACAGATAATTCATTTGAAGTTTTATTGATGATTATCTTTTATATTTCGGAAATACCAGTTATAATTTGTCTTTTCCTCACTTTAATCAAAATTTATACAATGATAAAATCTAAAATCGGGGTTTGGGAATCGGATAGACAATTGACGTTCTGGAAGAATATAGAAAGATTACCAATCTATTTTGTGTTTTTTGGTTTCCAAACTCTCTTTATTGGAATAATCATAACAATTATCCTCCCGTTTTAGAGCGATAGCCACTCTTGCTCTTAGTTGAGTTATCATAAAATCAACATCCATATAAACCTTAAATGTAACTGTTTAAACGAACATTGAAGATCATTTCAGGTTTTTCAAATTATCTCTCTAATGGTTAATGAGCAATGATTGATAATAATTCATATAAGAAAACCATTCCAGAACATTCCAGGATCATCAGAATTCAGCGGTTTTTTAGATCCAACACTGGATTTCGACTTGGTATTATCTTAATTAGTTTTGTAATTATAGGATTGATCGAGTTTGGATTAAGTTTGGTCTTTTTGTTTGGTGATGTTTTAGATAATGACTTTCTTATGTCTTATGCAAAACAGCGGATGATTTTTTTAAACATAAATGAAGTATTAATCAACGAGTCAACGAATCAATGGTTTAGATTTGGTTTCCTATCATTGTTGTTCAAACTTGGATTCCTATCATTGTTGTTTGGGATCATATTTGGTATTTTCAGTATTAAAACAAGTCCTCAGCCAACGATTCAGTCAAAAACACGTCTTCAAAAATATTTATCTTTAATAATGATTATTCTCGGTATTCTTTTTTTGATCTTGCCTTTTTGACCACAAAGAGAGCTTAGGGGTTATCTATGAAGATAGATCTAGCGGACAAAGGATGGTTACAAAATCGATTAATTGGCCTGGGGTTATTATTGATTATTTCTATATTAGCGGTGCCGATCGCTGGTTTTTCTTTTATCGATGAAGCCCAAGCCTGGAGGTATCAAAATCTAATGATACCGTTCACCGTATTCAAAGTTATTACCTAAGTATTGATGAATGGTTACCACCTACAATTAAGATTAATAGTTCCTCCTTCTCATGTCCAACAACTGAGGAGCACACTTCGTCAATAATTTCAGAGGAATCTACTTTGACAGACACCTCCACCCGAGAATTTCCTACGACTGGCTTCACCTCTATTACCTATGTCATCATTCTTACTGTAATCATCGTTATTCGAGCAAAACTCAAAGAACGACGTATTAGAATGGCAGAAACACTTCATTATTGACATAATCATGACATTATAGAAATCTCTACAACTTCTATTGAATTTGTATATCGAATGCTTGGGTTATCAACACCTGATTCATTTAGAAAGAGATCAGAAGATGGATACGATAGACGTGTTTAATTTCTTTTTAAAATAAACACACTAATACATTCTTTTTTATCTAAAAGTTGAATAAAGCACGGAAATTATTTAGAGGTGATTAATGTCAAAAGGAGATTGTGAAATCAAATATATTCATTAATTTACTACTGATGGACGTACTTTGTATGTTGGATCATTTAGTGAGCTAACTAGCCGAGAATGGGATATGACTTTAGAGACTAATAGGGGTTCCAGTCTTTAATCTTCGGATATTTTTCTTTCTCGCCATACTCGTAACTATCGAACAGCTTACCCCAGTCCGTCTCTTGGAACTTTTTGATTCTTCTCTTCCCGATTATCCGATACCAAAACCAATCATGATAGATACCTGAGGCTGCAATAAACAGTCTGAAGAAAGGGGTGTGAAACATCAACCAGTGGAATGGTTTCAATGGTCGATAGCGGTGAGTAGTATTCCTTATTCGTTGATCCCATCGGACAACAAGGCTTCGTTTGGTCTTGAAGTTGAAGTTCATTTGTTGAAATTCGTCATGGTCTAGTCCAATGATCTCAATTTGGTCAACATCACCCATTCCAAGACCCTGATCATGAGCCATTCGAATAAAGTCGATCTGGAACGGATCAAATCCCATGATTTTGGCGGAAACAGCGTCTATTGCTACCTGGTCTTCACTTGCTAATAAGAGATTGAGAGGTACGGGGGTCATAATTCTTGGCCCTGCACCATCCCCTCCAACAGTTCCATCCATGACTGCCAATATTCCAGGATGAATTTCCTTTTGGATTGCTAGTAAATCGACTAATATCTCATGAATTATTCTATGGGAATGATGACGATATTTCGGAATAAGCCCTCCAAATGCATTCTTAAGTGCTCCTGTGGTGGTCGTGTGACCATGCGTCTTCATGGTGGGGAGATGAATAATATTGCTATTCTGATAGATTTCTGGAATAATAATATTGTCCTTGAATAGCTCTCTCATCCAAGGAACATCGCTCTTAGGATTATATTTAATCCATTTCTCATTGGTCAAAGGACGGTATTGGATTTGGAATTTCTTGAAGATTTTACTCCATTTGTTCAATTCGGAGCCGATGTAGGGGTGAGTTACGACAGTTTGGTTTTCTACTGGGATTATGGTGTCTTTTGTGACCCCATCCTCTACTAATTTCTTAAGTACCCCCTCTAGTTGCCATGGTGGAGTAGAACAAGCGGGATAGAATTTGGTCCATGATAAATTTAGTTTGATGATTGTTTTTAATTCTCTTTTAAAGAATGATTGATAATCTATTAGATCTAACAGTTTTGCATAGTCTTCGATAACAGTTTGAGGTTGGGTTGGGAGTATTGCGACTTTAGACATTCAATGCCACCTGAGGAGCTATTTAAATTCAAATTAGACGTTTTAAGTATTTTTGGAAATACATTTCTAAATTCTGTTTTCAATTAAATTTAAATGTAATAATATCTTACTATGATTTTGCAAATTCTTTTTTTTCCCCAAAAGGGACAACCGTAACAATGATAAGGGAGTTCTCCCGACAAAAATAATATGCCAAACATTAAATTTTGTCGGTCAATCCGTAAGATCAGAACTA
>JAEOTY010000444.1 GCA_016839625.1 Candidatus Hodarchaeota archaeon | reverse complement strand
TGACAGGGAAACAAATCGCGGAACGAAAGCAAATATCACGCGCAGCTGTGAGTAAAACTTTAAAGGAAGCCAATAAACGAGTCATGGCACTTCTAGAGAATGGCGCTAGAATGAATAAAATCCACCTGGATCTACTTAGTGCTAAATTTGGCTTTGCTCGTGGTTATAGCCATGTTTTTAAGGTACGTGCATACATTACTTACTCCCCAACCAACGGAGTACATGTTTGGTATGAGCACAAGGGACTGTGTGAAAATTGTGAGGATTTCGTGCACTGTCGGAAGTTATTACTACAGGAATACAAAGAGAGAGACCTGAAAGTACCCAATAATGCATTGCGTCCTACAACACTAGGAGAAATACTGTTTCAAGAATTGGAGGAGATGCTTGAATGACTACTACTTCCTCTAACCCTCATCTATTGCCTGTGTGCCCAAAGAAACCTCAAAAGGGGAATAACGAAACAGAGGATGAGCCATCTAGTCAATTAACTCTAAATGAACCAATACATGAATCCCTGATTCTGAATTTGAAAAGAATTTTCATCAGAATAATGGTTTTTTCAAAGCCTGGTTGGAGAAAAATTCTTGTTTTTATTGGATTCATGATTATCTTTGCTGGAGGTATGATACAAAGCTGGTCTTTCACTGATCTGGATATGTTTGGATATCCTCCTCCACCATTTTATGATTTAATCCGACCCTTTCCTTTTTGGTTAGTGTGGGTGTTTACATTAGCTCCGCTTGCTCTCCCAGCCTCGTTTATAAATAGTATTTTGATTACACTATTTGGTTATGAAGCTGATTTCATTTTCAATCACCCTATCTGGGTTTCTGTGATAATCAATGCGATGTACTACTATTATTTATCCTGCTTATTAATTACTTTCAAAGATTATAAGAAAGAAGTAGATAATGGAAAAAGAGAACCCTGGAGATTTTATTGCTATTTTTTTGGTAGAAAAGTGCATTCTAGTCCAGAGAGAGATCCGCAATTTCCCCGAGCCCACAACACTAGGAGAAATTCTGGTTCATGAGCTAGAGGAGATACTTGAATGAGTGCTTCTTCCTCTAACCCGCATTTACTACCTGTTTGTCCTAAGAAGCCTCAAAAGGGGGATAATGAAACAGATGATGAACCAACTGGTCAATCTACTCTAAATAAACTAATATATGAATCCTTTACCACAATAAAACACGTTTTTAGAAGACAGAAAAGGAAGGGAATATTCTTCTTGATTGTAGTAGTGAGCTTAATTACATTAGAAGTAATATTACTGTTCTTCCTTGGTCTCGCTAGTTATGATGAATTCGCAAGTTTTCAGTGGACGGATACTTGTCATGGGGCAGAAGTAGATATCTTTTTGACAACGGATTCCCCATGGGTTACACGTCATACGGATCCACCGTGGGTTACTCGTGATTTGGGTTATAAAATTGCGTTTGGTTTTTCAGTACGCAACATTAATGGGAGTTCTAACGCAACATTTAATTCTAATAACTCTTATGTCATCTTAAATAGGGTAAAACTTGACCCCTTCTATTTCAACTTAAGTGAGTCTCCCTTCAAGCAGCTTTCAGATAGACAAGGGTGGAGTATCGATCGGTACGTGATTCCAAATGCTACTGATACGCCCCTCAGATCCTTGGGAATAGCAAAAGGTAAACAAATCAACTATCCTTTACTTCTAAATGTTAATTACACAGTTGTTGACTCAATAGGTATTGAATGGGCAGGCATATTTCAAAAATACGCAAACATTACTATCGTTGGAGGTTCAGATGCTCCCCAAAGAGAAGAAGAAATCTCTTTCTAATTGGAAAAAACATTCTATACTCTACTATCTGATAGTAAATAACCTCAATTGCTCATTTCCTTTGCATAGATTGATCTAACAACAGACCAGCTTATACTGTCCATTCCGACTTGAAAATACTTGAGAGAAAACCTTTTTAAACAATTGGTTTGTTAAAAATCCTGATGGATGAATTGTCTGAAGATAAACTAAAGATCATCGGAATTGGTGTGTTTGTCTTTTTCGCAATTACCGTTCTAGGACTTGTATTGCTCTCCAATGCTGGTCTCCCTGTTTTTGATCCAGGTATCACTGAAAAC
>JAEOTY010000064.1 GCA_016839625.1 Candidatus Hodarchaeota archaeon | reverse complement strand
TTCTCCAAACCTACTATTAAGAGAGAACTCGGGGTAATACTGGATTATTGGATCATCTAACTGGACTAAGCCGGATTGGACGGCTAATAGAAATGCTACTGCTGTGAAAGTATTTGTAGAAGATTGGATACAAAAAAGCGTTTCTGGGTTAAATTTCTGTTGAGTTGATAGTTCTGTATATCCAAACGCTTCACAGGAGGAATCAAGTGATATCGATATTCTGGTTGAATTTTTGGAACCAATTGGGTGGGAATTTATTGATTTAAAGGAATGTTTAGAAAGAATCTTGGATCTTCAAGTAGATTTAGTCACTCCAAACGGAGTAAAACCACTAATCAGAGAGAAAATACTGAAGGATGTCATCTATGCATGAAAACGAGACCTGATTATCTTTATATTGATGATATACTCACTTGTATGAGGAAAAATAGAAGAGAAAACTCAAGAGTAATAATGAAAGATCCAATTCTAAATTAGATTAAGTTATAAATCCATAAGATATTAAAATGATGTAAATAAGATTGAGACGAAGCAAAAATGGAATCACTTGAAGAAAAACTAGCTAAACTTCCACCTGATTTAAAACAAGAAGCTCACGATTTTATTGATTTTTTGTTGAACAAAGTCCAGAAAAAGCAGGAAAAACTAACGCTGAATTGGGCTGGCTGTTTAAAACAATATAAAGATCAATTTAGTTCAGTTCAGCTGCAGAAAAAGGCATTGGAGTGGAGATGATGCCTTATTTAGTGGATACAAACATTTTCCTAGAACTTATGCTCGAACAAAAAGAAAAAAATACAGTTAAACAACTATTGAATAGACTAGATGTTTCAAAATTATTTATCAGTGATTTTTCATTCCATTCTTCTTCTTCTAGAGAAAGGAAGGATAAAACCAAACAATCTAATGCAGTAGTGGGTGGACAAAATAGTTTTAAAAGGATGAAACCTATAATCAGGGTTTGATTTCATTCATTAGCAGGTTAGCTTGATCCCAAGCATTATTAATATTTGAAACATAATAACTTCCAAGAGAAAGATTTCCAAAATATTTTATCGAATTATTTCTTAGTCTTTCAAACTCTGAAAGGACTGTTTTGATGTGATACGGATGCATTAACCCATTTTCAGTTAAAAAAAGAATTAAAAAAGGTATGGTTTCAACTACTGCGGCTAAACGACTCGGACGAGGTGCTAGATACTTTGCATATGGTGCTAAAGATTTATCAAATTCTCTTTCTCTTGGGTATAATATTGATGCTTCATCTTTTTTTTTCATAAATCGTTTTTGGTTATACCAGCATTTTAATATTCCTTGTCGGACTAACTCTCCTTTCGCAAGATGGATGTTATGATTTGCATTTAAATATTGCATAAAGTCTAATGAAAGGTTAAAAAAGCTCCTATTGCGTTTTTTCTTCGGAATAGTTGGAATAAATTCTTCCGATTTCCATTCAGTCATTATTCTTCCAGCCAATCTTAAAATTGTCTGCTTTAGATCTTCTTCTGCAAAATTAATTTCTAGTTTTTCAAACTGAATTATTAGCTTTTTCATCTCCTCCTCGCTTATGGCCTCTCGATTGATGAATTCGATAATTTTCAGCATACTAAGGATACCAAAGAATTCATCAATGCCTTGAGGCATAATATTGTAAGATGACTCAATTTGAGGAACAATATGAAGCATTAATTCTGATAATTCAGCTATTTGACCAGAATACATGAGAAGATCGATAACTTGAAAGAATTTGTCAATGTTTTTATCTGGCTGGTCATAATAGACCTCCAATAAGTTTGGTATCTGGGCGTAATCCTTATTGGCAATTGCTATCTCTAAAAGCCAAAAGGAGTAATAAATCTCATCCTCTTGATAAGATTTAGATTTATTAACTTGAAGAAAACGTAAACACTCCTTAAATCTATCTATTTCGTCATTTCTCCATGCTTCTTGATAAATGGTTTCGAGTAATTCAAATGGGATAATATTATCTAATTCTTTTTCGAAGATAGCGATTTTTTCTTCAAACGGACTTTTTTGAAACAGTTCCCAACTAAATAATTCTTCCTCTTCCTTTATTTTTGGAGAACTATCACGATAGAATTCCCTGTATTCTTTTCGCACTCTTACTTCTTCTAGCTCTTGGGCACGTTCTTTAAGTAAACAGCATCTTTTATACTTTTTTCCACTTCCACAGTGACAAGGATCATTTCTACCAAGCTTATCCTTTGCTAGTCTTTTCTTTTTCTTCTTTCTAACCACATTATTACCCCATTAATACATTAATTCTATACTTTCTGAATGTGAATTTAAGTTAACTCCCAGAACTTCATGCTTTGATCTGCTCCTACTGTAGTATCTGTCTTCTTACAGGTGAAGACCCTATTAGACAAAATTTAAAATACAAAAGGGAAAAAAGGATTAAATCTTTGTAAATTAATCAATTAAAATCAACCTATCCACAATGAATAATGGTCGAATGTGGTCAAGACATCTTGCGACTCTATCATTTGTAAAGTATTTCTATTGAATACTATCAGGTTCAGGGCAAGCTAGATACGGTTCTTTCTCTATTCAAAGAAGCCATGACTTCAAAGAATCGCACGAGAAAATTAAGCCAACGGCAGAAGACGAGCAAATATCTTTTCCATATCATTCAAGATCACCCCTCATTAGCTGAGGAAGGACGTAAGGGTTTTCTGAGAGATCTTTTTGAAAAAGCCCATGTGGGACAACATTATGAAATTAAAGCCCGAATTGCCATAAAATATAAGGAAGAATTGCTATTAATTCGAATGGTACCAATTCCTAAAGTATAATGGGAAGAAAACTTTGCATTGGGGTTCGAGATACTCAAAGTATTGAAAAAAGATCACCCTAAAAAAGTCACAAAGGAATTACGGAGGCTCTTTAAGTGGACAATAACTTCTGATGTCCTAACCAGTGAACACGCGTAAAAAACCCTCCTCGAACTTAGATCAATGGAACCTCAGGCGAAATGGTCGAGCTTCGTTAGGAATGTATATGAAAAATATTATCGGAAGCGTATTTGGTCAGATCTTCGCTCCCGAGGGATAAATATCTGGAAAACTAAAGGCAAAGTCACTATTAAAAATGAGACAAAATAGCAGTCTTCACGCATCACCTCCTCGAAAAGGCAGCAACGGAAAGATATCGTCACGAACACACCGAAGAAACCTTCGAGCGGTGAATTGTAAAGTATCTGATTGTTTAATGAGAATGAAAAAGTGATTA
>JAEOTY010000443.1 GCA_016839625.1 Candidatus Hodarchaeota archaeon | reverse complement strand
GTTCCCGCAATACTTAAAGCCAGGGGTGTTCACGAAGTAATTACTACAATCATGATGAATTATGTTGCACTCTTTCTTATGTTGTTTTTTGTTGGAGATATCTCTTCTCCTTTCACGGAAGAATATGGTGGCGGAAATTTAGCTCCACAAACACCATTAATTGCTTCATCAGGAAAAATGCCTACAATTTTTGACAAGTCAGTATCTGATCTTCATTGGGGGTTTATTTTTGGTATTATAGCATGTGTTGTCATTTTTATTATTTTATGGAAAACACAAATTGGATATGAAGCGAGAGCAGTGGGTCATAATCCAGATGCAGCGAAATATGGAGGAATAAGTGTTCCAAGAACCTATATCAAAGTTATGTTGATATCAGGGGCTCTTGCGGGACTTGCAGGAGCATTGGAAATAACAGGATTCCATTATCGCTTTATTGCTGGTTTCAGTGCAGGATATGGCTTTGATGGCATCGCTGTAGCATTAATCGGAGGAAACCATCCATTTGGGGTCATTTTTGGCGCCATTCTCTTTGGATGGCTTAAGGATGCGGGAACAGCTCTACAAATGAATGGAATTCCGAGAGACGTTGCGAATACTTTGAAAGGGGTTATTGTTTTCTTCGTTGCTATTCCATTACTCTCAAAGTCGATTGTAAATTATGTAGGTAAGACAACTCAGGTTACTTGGTTAAGAGAAAAATGGAACGATCTAGTTACGCTGATTAGAAATTTGATTCAATCAGAAATTAAATTATATTCGATTCCAATCGGACTAATAATTTATTTCCTTATATATTCTCAAATTGATTCATGGACAAACATGTTAATTAGAGCATTAACAATCCTACTATTTGAGATTTACATAATAGGTCCAATCTACATAATCAAGCCAATTCTAAGCACGGTATTCTTTTGCTTAACCATATTATTTTACTTTCTGCTTAGAAAGAAAGATTATTGGAGTAATATTTCTAATTACATGTTTATTCTGCTCATTATTTTGCAGGGATTTATTGAATTCATTTTTCTCATTGAACTCTTTGGACAAGATCTTGTTCTTCTTGGATTATTTACCCTCACTATAATCACTATTTGCTACTTTGAATGGTTAGCTCGTGAGAAACGGGATAAGTTGTTGGATCTTGGAGGAATACAGATTCCATCCAATAAAAAACCAATACTGGTGTATTTGATTTTTTCTTTGATTTTCTTGGTTCTGACAATCATTATGATATTTTTTGGCTCAACTATTTTTCCAATCACCATAAATCTATTCATTTTTACTTTAGACGACTACGGAACAGCACTCGGAATGATAGGAGCTTTTATACTGGTTCTAAGTATCTTAGCTTTTCAAAAGGTCACCTTACCCCGAGATCGCTCTCAAGTATTTTTTCTACCTTACATTTTCATTATTCTTGTTTTCATCTTTGGTCTTCAAACTTCATATTTTATATTCGAGACCGACCCATTCTTACTAGTATCAATGACGTTGAGTATAGCTGCTCCGATTGGATTTGCATCCTTGGGAGGAATGTTTTCTGAAAAATCAGGAGTAATAAATATAGGCCTTGAAGGTATGCTTCTGAGTGGAGCCTTTGTAGCTGTTTGGCTCACTTCAATAACAGGAGATCCTTGGATCGGTGTTTTAGGATCAATTGTAGGTGGTGCTTTGATGGGCCTTTTACACGCAATTGCATCAATCAAGTATCGTGCTGATCAGGTTGTTGTAGGGGTAGCAATCAATATTGTTGCAAGTGCAATTACTACACTGGGATTATTTGTCGTTTGGGGTGTTCGTGGAACTAGCCCATCCGTGGTTGGAATTGATAATATTAAAATACCCATTTTAAGGGATTTCCCAATTATTGGAGAGTTCCTACATGATCTCGCTGGTGGATCCTCTGGAATTGACCCAATGGTTATTATCTTCCTCATCCTGATATTTGTGTCAGCTTGGGTTATTCAGCGAACCTCCTTTGGGCTCAGAGTTCGTGCTGTTGGAGAACATCCCCGTGCAGCTGATACACTCGGTATTAATGTCT
>JAEOTY010000004.1 GCA_016839625.1 Candidatus Hodarchaeota archaeon | reverse complement strand
TCCACAGCTAAATCATGAACAAGTTACATCCTTAGATAAATTAGCTTTGACTCCTATGTTGAATCGAGATCCTGTTGCATTAGAGGAGGCAGTACAAAAAAATAAGATATCTATGTGCGGAGTAGGGCCTGTTAAAGTTCTCCTATCATTAACAGAAAAGTTAGGAGCAAAATCAGCCAAATTATTGAATTATGCGACTAGTGGCTTGACATGTGGACCTAGGAGTTCAGTAGTTGGTTATGCGTCAGTTGCATTTTTGAAAAGCGATAAGAATTAGACTTTTAATGAAGGAAGCGGTTTGTTGGAAAAGAAGGATAAAATTCTCATCATTGGTAAAGTTATATATCACTTACAATTCTCTATTCCCGAAGAGTTATCCAAATTAAACCCTGAAGAAGCAGTGGATAATATCCTAACTGGGAGTGATGTTAACCGTTTATTTGGTGGAATGGCAGCAAATATCGTTTATGGTTTATCTCTCCTAGGTTCCCAATCAATTCTTGTATCACAGGTTGGGAATGATTTTGATTGGTTCTATCGTCCTCACCTGGAAAAGATAGGAATTGACATGAGACTTTTTTTTGATCCAGAAAGAGAAACGGCGTGTTTTTATCAGATAAAAGATAACCAGGAGAGATATCTTAACATTCAACAAGATAATAGTTATCGTTTCTTTGCTGAGAGAAATATTGAAGAACAGCTTAAACCAGAAGAGTTTCAAACCTTAGATGCTGTTTTCATTGGAACAGGAAAGGTTGAAGCTGATACTAAATTTATTTCTGTTGTCTATGAACAGAATAAAAGACTACCTATAATATATTCCCCAGATACCAACGTACAGGAATTAACTAAATGGAAATTGTCCCAAATTTTTGATAAAATCACAGTATTGATCTGTACAGAAGATGAGCTGAGACTGATTGAAGAACGAATGAAACAAACCTGTAGTGAGATTTTAGCGAGTTCAAAGCGGTTGAAATATATAGTTTCTATGATATATCGGTCAAAAACCGTCATTCATTCAGAGGAATCCAAGATAAAAGTGTCAGAAGGGCCAGCAGAAGATGTTATTTCTGATGATAGTTGGCACGACGCTTTTCGTGCAGGAATAGTTTATGGGATTTCTAAGAAAAAGCCCATAGATGAGGCTGCAAGGATCGGTTCCGCTTTAGCGTCATATGCAGTTGAAAAGCGAGAGAATCAGGAATATTTCCCTAGCCTAGAACAGGTAACCTTACGTGCATTTGAAGTTAAAACAACGATGAAAAAGAAATGAATGGCGGTAAAATATCATCTGGCAAAATGAGGAACGTAGGATTTCGCCAAATCATAGTATTTATCTGAAGTAGCGTTCATTTCTGACTTTTTTTGCTCATTTGGTTCGTTCGTTGCTTGAAATCCGAAAACTTTCCCTTTAACATATGCTCGATAGCATTTAAAGAAATCAATAATTTCTTCTAACAATTCGTCTCCACTATAATAGATATACTTTTCAATAAATAGGTTAGATAGTTCAGATTCTCCCCAGTAATCAAGATCCATTGCTAGAAAACCCACATCCTCACAAACATCACCATACCGTAATAAAGGATTAAACTCAATGCAATCGAAAAGTCTAATCTTATCTCCAGGTAGAATGAAGATATTATTACTGCAAAGATCTCCATGGTTATCTGTTATACAACCATCATTGATACGCTCTTGAAATAGTCCTTGATTTCCCCGCATAAATCCAAAGATTTTTTCTTGAAACTCTTCGCTTTCAGTCCGAAATTGAGTAGTGGTTCTAAAATTCTCATCCCATTTCTCCCAAATATACTTTAATTTACCCCATTCAGGTACTTTATTGGTGTTCTTATGGAAATTCGCGATTATTTCAGCAACTTTTTCAATAGCTGAGGCTGTAATTTCCTTTTTCATCAACATGTTAAGCATTAAACATTGTTCAGGGATTTGCTTCATTTTCACGCCATATTCAATTGTTTTTCCAGGACCATTGATTTTCCCCTCTGAATCAATTGAAAAAACACCAAGGTAAATATCTGGAGAAAATCGTTTATTTAATTCAATTTCTTTGTGACAAAATTCCTTTCGTAGTTCTAAAGTTGAAAAATCAAGAATATCTCCAAATTTCACTTGTTTTTTGACTTTGTAAGCAAATAGCCCCGTAAGAAATACCCATGAAATATGAGTTTCTCGTATATCTATTGATTCTGGGAGATGTTCGTATGCTGAAACTTTTTCTAGCATTGAGGGATCAAAAATTTGCAATATAAGTTCTCACATCCTGTAGAATATGCTGGATTTCTTTTTCTGTATCGATTATCAAGTGTGGGTGATGAATAGTCTCAAATCGTTCTTTGATTTCTAAATAAATGTTAAAATCAGCATCACTAGAGTTATCTCCCCTTTTTTTTCGCTCATAGATTCGTTGTTTAATTGTTTCCTCAGAACACACTGTTCTGATAATGATTAACTTTTGATTCAATCGTTGGCAGATTTTAATAAGTGGTTGTCTTTTTGATTGAGAATAAAAAGTACCATCTAGAATGAGAGTAAGCTTTTGATTAAGTAAAATTTCAACAATAAGATATAACGCGTTATAAACAAGATCACGCTTTTCTTGCGAATATAATTTTGATCCAAAAGGTTCATATTGATGATGAGAGAAGTCAAAAAGGTGTCTTCTAACCAAGTCAGTACTTATGTAGATTGGGTTCTCTGAAAGGGATCTCGATAATTCTTCTGCTAAAAATGATTTACCTGTACCTGGTAAACCCAATATCATAATCAAAGGCATTTTAATCTTCTGCTTATTGTTAATGATAAAATGGTTTGCAGGAAGAGACTTCTTGTCATTTAACGTTATAACTGGACTCCTCGGTCAGCTGCACCATAACACCATAGTGATATCCTTTTGAAATCCACAAGTTCCAACCCTATTTCTGAGAGTTCGCGTCGAAGAATCATTTTCAACCGATTTATAATTATTGATCGCTGTGTTACAACATCTTCTTCGTGAACAGCTTCAAGTATAAGATCAATGTGACGTTGCACCTGAAAAAACAAGAATATATTGACTGCTTCTAATTCCAAATGGCCTTTTGTTGCCTCTTTAAGCTGATCTAGGTCTTTAGTGTGATAGCTAAGGACTCCTCGAAAATCTATTTCAGTTTGGCTTACAGTAATGCGTGTATAGGAAAAATCTAAATTGTAAATACAATGCATTTTGACTTTCATCTAGGTTTCCCATTCCAAGAATGACTAATATTCGTTTACCATAATGCCTAATACGTTATTAGTGTTATGGGTTCAAATAATTGATTTTGAATTATGAATAAAATGATTTTGCCTATCGTTTGATCAATTAGGAATTAAGTAAATCACACTTATTAGGTGTATTATTTTTTCTACGAAAGCTTTTCTTAATAATCAGAGTGAATTGAGGAGAGATGTATGATCATGAGATTGCGGGAATTGGTGAAAACAATGAGTTCATTCTCCCTTATATAGAATATAAGAAAAAGAGGGTTAATAATGTTGATTCACGAGACAATAAGATCGCAAAAAGCAAATTTATCAACATCAACAAGCCCTTTGTCAGTTAATTTTAAGTGAGGGATTACTGGAAGGGCCATAAATGATAGCGCCATTAGAGGTTCATCAAAATCGGTAATACCATCAAATGTTTTATTCAAATTGATTAGTTGATCATGAAGAACCTCATACGTTTCTAAACTAATCAACCCCCCATATGGAAGAGGTACTTTTTGGATAGTATCTTCTGCGATGACGATGTACCCCCCCTTCATTTGTTTTATTAGGTTTACTGCTTTAACCATTGTTTGGTGATCGGTTCCAGCTACAAGAAGGTTATGACAGTCGTGGGCAACTGTTGTTGCCATTGCGAAAGGTTCACATTGAATACCAAACCCTTTGATAAAAGCATTTGCCATATTTCCATTGACTCCATAACGTTCGACTACAGTCAATGATAGAATGTCTTTACCTGGGTCTGGATGGATCCATCCGTTTTCTATCTCAAGGTTTACTACTAATGCTTCTGTAATCAAGGAGTGTGGAATAACACCTATCACTCTAACATTATAAGTTCCATCAGTAACAGAAACAGCTGCACGAAATGATTCGGGATTGATTGATTGCGATAGTTTTACAGTATTGATTGCCCATGAAGGATATTCAAATTCTGGAAAATTCCAATTCAACTTTTTGTCTTCATAAATTATCTTCCCCCCAAAAATTACTGAATTTATCATAAAAGATTGAAGATCTTCCAAAATTATTACATCTGCAACTTTTCCTGGAGCGATGCTGCCAATTTTTCTTTCTAAGTTGAAATATGTTGCAGGATTAATGGTAGCCATCTGGATTGCGGATACCGGGGAGATTCCCTCCTCAACTGCAATTCTCAAATGATTGTCTAAATGACCATTTTCACAAAGATCGATAACATTGCGATCGTCAGATGCAAGAAGACAATTTCTGAGATCCAAGTTTCTACCTTTTGTGGCTTTTAACACATTCCGAAGATCTTTAGCTAAAGATCCCTCGCGTGCCATGACTTTCATTCCCTTTCTTAGTTTTTCTAAAAATTCCTCGGAAGTGGTACTTTCATGGTCTGATTCGATCCCTGCTGCTATATAGGCATCCAAATCCTTGCCAGAGACACCTGGACAATGGCCATCAATAACATTGAGGTTAGAACCTAATTGAATTTTTGTTAACATCTCATCGTCTTTGAAAAGCACTCCTGGGTAATTCATCACCTCTCCAAGGCCAAAAAACCTTTTATCCCCCTCAATAAGCTCTTTAATAGTTTTAGAGTCTATATTATAAGCAGATGTTTCTAATCCTGGCGCCGCAGGCACACAAGACGGGATCTCAATGAGATACCTGATGGGAAGACCTTCCGATTGGGTAAGAAGAAGTTGTAATCCTCGGACTCCTAAAGCGTTTCCAAGCTCATGCGGATCTAAGAGTACTGTCGTTGTTCCTCTGGGAATCACAACTCTTGCAAATTCAGTTGGAGATAGCATTGTGCTTTCAATATGAAGATGTGATTCAATAAGACCAGGAGAAATGAATTTCCCTTTAGCATTGATGACATGATGAGTATTATCAGGATCTAAAGAGTTTGGTTCAGATACATTCGCTATACGATTTTTTAAAATCGTAATATCAGCTTTGTATAATTCACAGGTAATTACATTTACCAATGTCCCTTTTTGAATTAGTATATCTGAAGGGATTTCTCCACGAGCGCAGGATATCAAATCTTTAAGGAATGAAACATTCAATTTTAATTGAGCCCCCAGAAAATGGATATTGTTTTCTTTTTTAGCTAAATGTTTTAGAAATCAAGTTCCAAAGGTCTTCTATTGATATCTTCTTTCGTTTGGTGACCTTTAGTTCAATCTCGGAAGTTTCCGTTTCAAATCGTAAATAGTCTCCGAAATTCTCAATCAATGCTTGTTTTAACATGAGTGGTAACGTTAAACGGAGGAAGGCTTTGTTTCGTTCTGCAGTTTGATCCATATTATAATTAACAATGCTGATAAGTTCATCTGTTCGTGCAACAAGTCGTTTAAAATCGCCACCAATAACATTTACAATCGAATCTTCAGCTTCTAAGCTTTTATCTAGTTTAAATACCTCATTCATTGTATCTGACATCGGTTTGAGAACATTTTCCGAAAAAGTAGCAAGGGCAGTCTCTAATTGCGATTCGAAATCAATTTCTAATAGACTGTTTAGGGCGACAAAATAATCTTTTCTTAGTGGCCGAAGTTCGGCAGTTAATGCATAGAGCTGTTTATCAGCTCCCCGAATAGATATTGGGTAAAGATCGCCTCGATAAAACTCGAGATACCCAGCTTTTGGAGGTTCAGAGGAGATCAATGTATATCCTCCAATCAGTCTAGCAAAGTTTTCTAAAAATTCAATTGTGATCAAAGGCATTAGTTCCAGAGGAAAATCATCATCAGGTTCAACACGGAAATTTACATCTGGAAAGGGGTCATTAAAACTGATCACATCGTATGTTTGAATACCTCCATCTATATCAAGGGTACAACTTACCTTTTCTGCTGAAATTTGAATTGATTTCAGTACTTCTAGTCCAGGAATATCCAAACTTTTCTCCACTACTGATCCTTCAAGAGAGATTGGAGGGAATAGGGTAAAGTACAACTAGTTTTCACCAATTTTGCGGTTTCTGTCAGCTGATTATTACTTAATTAAAATTGTGACCTTCATATATAAGACTTGTTTAAATTGATTTTACAATCTGGTAACTTGGTTTTCCTAGCAATTACTTCTTCAATAAGTCTATTAATCCAGACGATTCTAACCATTCCCTGTCATTTTTCTTCATTCGTGAAAAAGGGTATTTTGACGAGTTTTTCGAAGGAATAATTGATAAATCTGATTTTAATGCAATAATCAATTGATTTATTAATTCTGTTGCTTCTAATCCTGACATTTCATGTATTCTATTAGAAAACCAAGGTTCTAAACTCTTAGACTGTTTCTTACTGAGCCATTTGAAGTTCCCATCAAAACAAATCGATATTCCCCAATCCTTGGCATTACGCTGAATTCTACCATGAGCTTGTTGTATTGTTATCATAACATCATTTTCAAGGAATTGGGGGTATTTTTTAATTTTTTTCTGTATAATTGGATCTCTCATCATAGGAAATGGCAATTTAGGAATAAGACACATACGTGCTAAATCATCATCTAAGGAAATCCCTTCCCAACCAGAAGGAGTAATCAGAACATCCCCCTGATGGTTTGAAATAAAATCGTTGATGGCTTTATCTGATTTTCCAGATGTGTGTGTAATAACTCTAAGTTTTGACATCCTCGCAAGCTCTTCCATTAAGTTAGCTAATTCAAAGCTTGACGTTAGGATTAACCCACGTAACTGGTGTTGTTTCATTAAATCGAGAAAAGGCCGGGATTGGGTTTCAAGGATTTTGAAGACTCTTTGTTTTTTTTCTTTCGACGAAGTAGAAAGTTTCTCCGCTTCCTCCAACAGGATAAATGGATGATTCTTTTTTTCAAAAGAGGAGTTTTCATGAATGTAAAAGCAATGTTCCTTTTTTAATCCAAGGAGTTGAGCCAAATACTCTCCGTTACCAATTGTTGCTGATATAAAGAGGTTCTTGCTTCCCCGAAATAATTTAGAAAAAATATAAGCAATATCAAATGGCTGAACAACAAGCTTTACTCTCTTCTTTGCTTTTTCGCGTTGAAAAAAGAAAGACAAATCAGAAAGAACTGGATTTTCAATTAAATCTGAAAGAGCAGAAATCATATCAGTAATATTTTTTAGTTCTCTAAGTATCTCAAGTTTTACTGAATCAGGTTTTTCATTCAAAATTAATGCGATCTGTTTCTCGCGATCTGTTAAGGCAATTTGAAGTTTTTTGAGGAAATCAAGGCCGTTCTCCCTCTTAATTTCAATATACTGTTTACTCTCAAGTTGATTTTTTTCCCAATCCAAAAATTGGTCCAAAAGTTCTTCGTCGTGAGTAACATTTTGTATGAAAGAGTGATTTATTTCTACCCTTAACAGACTCTCTAGATTTAGTAAATTATGGGCTTCATCAAATATTCTGAAATTCGCCTTTTCTTCACCTAAATCGACATATTTGAAGACCCACCAGTTTAGAATCCGAACTTGACTTTTCCTAATACGTCTCCGGGCTTGAAGTAATGAACATCGTTGTCTAGCTCGACAATTCTTAGCGTAAAGAGGATCAAATGCGCAAGGAGCGATATTCGCTCCTGATTTGATAATGGGACAAAAATATGCCGCACGGCCCTTCAATAAAGATACTGAAAAGCCATGTTTTCGGGCATAGGTCTGTAAAATTGAATTCCAAAAATCTTGATGCATCCGATAAGGTACTAAAATGTCTATTTTATCTCCCGAATTGCTTTGAATGTAGTCAGATAAGAGACAAGCCGCAAGATCTGTCTTTCCTGAACCTGTAGGAAGAGAACAAAAAAAGGAATGATAGTAAGACCAGTTTTGTTGGATGGTATCATAGGTACGTTGCTGTTGTGGACGAACCGTAGGGTGAATGATTAGTTCTGAAATGGGAATGTTCAGTTGAATCCCTCAAAGTTGGTATTACAGTTAGATCAGCTTTTATATAGAACCCCTTTTTTCTGTGAAAAATTCTTTATTTTTAAGAATCCTATTTATATTTTATAACGTGTAGCTTTTTTCAATTTCTTCGCAGTTTTTTTATCCATTCCAGTAGGCGTTCTCGTTGAGGGAAAAAGCACTCCGTCGCCTTTTGGGCCTCCCATGCTTTTTGGTTGTCGAGTTTTACGTTTTGTTCGCTGCGGAAGTTTTCTTTTTGGTTTAGATAACCGTTTTTGTTTGGGAGACATTAGGAGAGATTTCACATCTTACTCTTTTTCAGATATCTCAAAATAAAGCCTTAACTCTTATCTGTTACGGATTCGGTCGGAAATACGTCTTAACAAAGATTCCTTCCTTTCTAATTCTTCAATCTTTTGTATTACATCAGAATCTTGGTGATGAATAGCTTTAAGATATTTTAACGCTTCTTTTTTTTCCCCATCCTCGATATAGTAGTCTGCTAGAAGTTTATTAGTTTCAGGATCATTTGGATTAAGTTGTTGACTTTTTATCAATTTTATTAGAGCTTTTTCACGATTACCTTGCTGGAAAAGGATTTCAGCTTGATTTCGGAAAGCCTGGGGAAAATCAGGTTTGAGTTTGATAGATTGGTCAAATTTCTCATATGAAATTTCTAGTTTTTCTTGCAGTTTTAGAATCACAGCGGAATTGAAATAAGCCCATTCGTTTTCTTTAACAAGAATACTTAAATTATAATACTCTATTGCTTGAGACAAATCACCTTGATTGTAATAGAAATTACCTAGGCGGATTAGTAGTCGTTGATCTAGTATTTCTTCAATGGATGTGGGTTTTTGGCGAATTTCTTCAAAATAAAAAGCAAACTTCTCTATCAAAAGCGAGAGTTGATTCCGTTCTTGTGGTGTGAACTCATTGAGAGAAAGATCGCTACTAATTTCTTGCGTTATTCCCATTCTGTCGAAAATTAACGAAATACTGCTTTGGAGTTGATAAAACTCTTGAAGAGTAGTCACAATATTTCCTCTCGTAATCTTGACAGGTTATTTATTACACTAATTTTCATGAATATGAGTTTTTCGATGATTGTTGGGAAATGGTCTCAGTTCCCAAACAAATTTAATTGATCAAAAAAATTTGTTAATCACACCAGAACCGCTATGTAATTATTGAAATTTTCATTATTCCAAGCTAGCCAAGAGGAAAAGGATTGAGATCATGGTTGACGCTGTTGTATTATTATGTGTTTTTCCAGGGAAAGAGACTCTTGTTAAGGAAGAAGTAGTTAAAATTGACCAAGTGAAATCTTGCCGTATAACCTTTGGTGAATATGATTTGGTGACAGAAGTCCAAACAGACAAGATTAAATCATTAGGATCCCTTATTACAAAAAGAATACGTTCTATTGACGGAATAACGAAAACGGTGACCTTAATCATCAGTGAATCAATTGAAAACAATGCAGGATAAGACAACACTATTATTGAGAAATTAAAAAACTACGGGTTAAAACCAGCGAATTTTCTCATGGGAAATATTTAGGGGAACTTCCTCTCCAATGTCTGGAAGTGAGGTTTGAGTTGAGGGCAATTGGACAGCTATTTGGGTATTATCGGGGAGTTGGAAAATGAGTCGATGATTAATACGCCCCCAAACAATGCCTAGCAACTCTCCAGTTATTTGTAGGTTATTATTCAAGTTTGGTTCTTCATTCTTAAGCGAAATATCTGCTTCAGGAATCCAACATCCTAAAATGGGTCTATCTGGAGTAAAATTGGGGTGAGGAAGTGTCCCTAACGATGTCTGCAATAATTTTGCTCCTGTATCGTCCGTCTTGTCATTAATAACAGGGAAAATGTTAGATTTCCCTAGAATTTGAAACACTTTAATAGAGGCAGGAGATTTGAAGACTTCTTTAGAGGATATAGTTTGGATGGTTTGTCCTGCTTCCATCAGAACTAAGCGATCACAGATGGATATAGCCTCCTCAGGATTGTGAGTAACAAAAATTGCCGTTGTTGTAGTTGTCTTGATGATTTTTCTCACTTCCCAACGCAAATGAAAGGATAAAGTGGTATCCAATGAGCTTAAAGGTTCATCCATCAATAGTAACGTAGGTTCTGGTGCAAGAGCTCTTGCAAGGGCAACTCTTTGTTGCTGACCTCCACTTATTTCATGTGGAAGCTTGTTTTCTTGTTGTTCCAACTCAAATAATTCTAATAATGACTCGACCTTTTCAATAATGAGTGCTTTTTCCCATTTTTTTGCATTTAACCCGAAAGCAATATTTTGATATACTGTCAAATGAGGAAACAATGCTAAATTCTGTGGAATGTATCCAAAATTTCGTAATTCTGCCGGAATTTTCAAGATGGATTTTCCCTCAAAGCGGATATCTCCATTGGTCGGAGATAACAGCCCCAAAATGATTCTCAAAATTGTTGTTTTCCCACAACCTGATGGTCCGAGGATTCCCAATATCTCTCCTTTTGCTACTGAAAAAGTGACTGAGTCTAAAGCAGTAATGTCTTCAAATTGCTTGGATAAATTGGAAATTTCGATAAATACCATAACCCTATTCAGACTTCCATTCTAAAATTGAAATTCATCCTTGCCAAGTTTCTGTACAAGGAGAAATGCAATTATACACACTAGAATTAATATTGAGGCCATAATAGAAGAATTTTGTAATTGTCTAATATTTAAGAATTTATAGATTCCGATTGTCATCGTAGTAAATTCAGAACGTGCAATGAAAAAAGTCGCACCAAATTCCCCGAAGCTAATGGCTAATGCGAAAGTTGCTCCAGCTAAAATGCCAGATGAGATTACAGGAAATTCAATCTTACGAAAAATATACCATCTTGAAGCTCCAAGCGTCTTTCCAATTTCTATCTGATTAAAATCGATTTTGTTATAAGCTGTGCTTACTGTTCTTGAAACGAAGGGATAGGAAGCGATTAAATGAGCAAGTATAATGGGTATCCACGCGTCTTGAGGAGAAATTCGTATGAATCCAAAAGCACGGAGCATCCCAAGCCCAATGGTGATAGAAGAGGTTACCAGAGGAAGAATCAGTGACCAGGAGACAATCATAGCTAAGACTGTATGTCGACTCATGTACTCAGATCTGCGAATTGCATAAATAGATAGAACCCCGAAAAATGCTGATAGAATCATTGTGACAAGAGCAAAAAAGAGAGAGTTGAATATTAATCCAGCTGCAGAAGTATTTGCACCTAAAGCTGGAATCGACTCTGGTAACCATATGAAACCGTTAGCTGTGAAATTAAAACCTAGAAGGTTGAAAAAGCCTTCAAAGCTCCATTTGCCTGCAATACGATCATAGAAAGCAGAAATGAAGATTAAAACAATAGGAGAGAGAAGAAAGATTAGTATAAAAGTGAGGTAGAGAATGATTCCACTAAAAAGGATTTTATTGTGACGTAGAAGACTTTTTAGGGAGATTTTAGATCTGTTTCTAACTTCTCCGACAGTTAGAGGTGTTATCCGTCCATATTTCCAAAACACTATTCCAATTACTCCTATTAAGAGTATGAGGACATAATTGACATGAATGAAAAGGAATAATAACAGAATACCTCCTATCAATACAACTCGCATTGGAAAGCTCCTAATTGCACGAATAAAAGCCGTAGATTTTTCACGCTTGAAAGCAGGTTCAGAAATGTAAAGATAAGCTATGATAAGGACAGATGTGATGATTAATTGGAACAATGCTAGTGAAGAAGCTTGATGAAAATCGTATCGATAATGAAATAATGAGTAAATTTGAACTTCTAAAGTTTTAAACTGAATTCCTCCTAATGAGAGCACGATTGCAAATGATGTGAAGCAATAGAGGAAGGAAAGAATACCACTGGCTAAAATGGCTGAACTGATTTGGGGAAATGTTACATAACGGAAGAAATGAAAATTACGACTCCCAAGAGAGGTTGCAACTTCTTCCATATCCACATTTGCTTTTGACCAAGCGCTAGAAACTAAACGTAAAACAATAGGAACATTGTAAAAGGCATGAACGAGAATAATTCCTTGAAAGGTTTTGTATATATGGATTGGCGGATTTTCTAAGCTAAAAATAGTCATCATCAGTGAGTTCAGTATTCCATTAGGGCCCAATAAAAGAACAAAACCCAAAACTACAACAACTGGAGGTAATACAAATGGAATAATTAGAATTGTTTTAAGAGAAGTGTCTCCAACGAACTGATATCTTGAAAAGATGTAAGCTCCTGGTAGACCGATGATAACAGTAATAATCGCGCTGATAATGGCTTGATTCATTGTAAATTGGATGAAATATTGATTCAATGGGCTAGTCAAAGCATTGATCAAGAATTCAAGAGTAATTACACCCGAGGGTGCAATAATCGCATCTCTAAGAACAAAAATTAGTGGAAGATAGAAAAATAAAAGAGAGACAAAAAGAGGGATAAGTAATAATGAATTGAAAGCAATATTGCTTAGTTGATTTTTAGTCGATGTTCTTTCGTGCTTCTCCACAAGAGCCACATATGTTACCGTCCCTATTCATAAACAACGCTAGATTAAATTCTCTTTTTCTTCCTTTTCAGGAGGATTACAAACACAATTGGTCCGAAGAGGGAGAAGAGGGGGTAAAATGCGGTATCTTGACCCAAGATCATAACCTCATTCCATGAATCTAGCCATCCGTCCAAAGAGGAATTTATTTCTTCAGGAGAAAACAGATCGTTTAATGGTGTAACAGTTGTAGGATCAATAGCATAATCAAAGCTTTTCGGGAGTTTTGCATGGTCATTAGCAGGGTACATCCAGTTGTTTTCAGGGAATACTTCCTGAGCGGGTACTCCAGTAAACCAATCTACAAAGCGTTGAGCTAAAGAGAGGTTTTTAGTTCCTTTTAAAATACCAAGGCCTTCAATTTGTAACCAAGCATATGTAGAATCATTTTCATGGGATAATGTAGCTCCTAAAGAGGTGTCATTATCCTCCATAAGGTAGTTATATGCAGGATCAGTAGCGTAAGAGACCACAATAGGCCGATTTACTGCAGGATTATAGAATACATCGAAAGCATCTCCCCAACTATCTTCTACCTGGATGTTTGCTCGAACCTCTTTCCACCATGATGTCCAATCGCTATCTAGGACTTTTTCATATACCCCAATAGTCCACATCAGAAAACCAAGACCTGTACTACTCAACGTTGGGTCTTCAGTTACAAGTAATTTTGCTACATCGGTTTCTGTCAAATCACTAAGTTGAAGGCTGTCAATATTTGGTACATTTGTAGAGTTCACCAAATTTTTATGATATACTAGAGCAATGAACCCATAATCATAAGGAGTAACATAAAAGTCTGGATCTAGGCCATCAATTGCATTCTCAGAAAGATTAGACGAAGTAGAAGGTTCATAGGCGAGTAGAATGTCTTGAGCTTTAGCTTGGAAAATCATTACATTGTCAATTCCAATAATAATGTCAGCCCTAGGTGAATTTTTTTCTGCAACAGCGCGAGCGAGAACTGAAGGAGCGTCTGAGAGATATTCTAGTTCAATAGTACAATTCTCCTTGGCTTCAAATGCGTCAAAGACCTTGATATTTGCGTCTGTTGCATTTATTCCCCAATTTAATAGAGATTCATAGGTGTATATGGTTAATTTTGGGGTTTGGTCTAAGGAACCCGTATGACTACTAGTATACGATAGATTACTACCCATTAAAAATGATGAAAACGCAAAAAAAGCGACCAATAAAGTCCACCTAAGGTTTCCTAGTTGAAAAAGTCCTTTTTCACTTTTTTTCATATTCTAACATCCGATATGAGGATTTGTCAAAGTCACAACTTTCTTTTCAAATGACTTTAAATAATATAGGGCACCGTTATAGGGCACCTATAATACATGTAATATCAGAGACGCTTAATTAGAATTGCCTTCCTTTATATTCTTAAGTTGGACTCAATAAGAGTTGATAACAGTGGTGTTCAGATCAATATTCACCCAGATTCAAAATTTGAAATTGATCTAGTGCTAGTTTGATGAATTTCTTAGAAGAAACATGATGAAACGGCTGTTTGTTTGCAGATATCAGCCTTGCTGCATGGATTGCATACCAAAGACCTGACATTAGAATCATTAAATCATAATATACTTTTAATTTGGCACGATTTACTTGAATTTTTAGCTTTTTATTATAGTTCTTAATAATAATTTGTTGTAGGTTTTGAGAAATTTGGTTTTGAGAAAGTAGATATGCTAAGTCTATCAATGGATCACCTAAGGTTGAATATTCCCAATCTATGAAGACAATATCCTTTATATTTTCTGCTAAAATAATATTCGAGAGAACAAGGTCTCCATGGATTCTAACTATACACTTAGATTCTCGAATCTGGCTGAATTGGTCATAAAAAAAGCGATCCAACTTACTATACAGAGGAAGAGTAGGGAATAGATTATGCAGAGAGGAAGAGTTGATGGAATAGCTTAAAATATTTTTATATTCTTGAAGGTACCTTTTAATCACATCAAAATAATGAAAATCCCCAGATGTTGAGTCAGTTGTTCTATGGGTAGAAATTATAGCTTCTATTAACGATTTCATGTGATTCTGAACATATATAATATTGAATGGTTGCCCTTCAACCCATTTTCGCACTATGATATACTTTTTGGCATCATCATAATAATTCAAAAGATCAGGGGCGTGAGAGTTACCTTTAAGCAGCTGTAACGATTCTTTTTCACGAATGAAACGTTGGTACACTGGATCAATTGATTCATCACGAACAAGATATTCTTTAATAAGCCATTCTTCATTGATCAAGATATTTCTATTATTGAACCCTCCTTCAATTAAACGTACAGAAATAATTTCTTCTGGTAATAGAACAGTAGGAATCTTTGTTAGAAGTTCTGAACGAGCGTTCATTTGAAGAGATAACCTTGTTAATTCATAATAAATAATGAGCTTCGAGATTCGTCATTAAAATCTGATGAACACTTACTTTCAGCT
>JAEOTY010000442.1 GCA_016839625.1 Candidatus Hodarchaeota archaeon | reverse complement strand
GCATATTTGCCTGAAAAAATATACTCGACATCATCTGGAGCAGGTTTATCCGGAGTCACATAATAAGCTCCCCTACACTTACCATGCCACAAATCCACATACATTCTTCGTTCTTCAGTTAAGGTGCCCGTACCATCTGGTATTGTAACAAACACAAAATCCCCTTCCCACTTTTTGGCTGCTTTTGCATACGCTTCACTTTCGTTAATACTTATCACATACGCATCTAACCACTCTTGTTCCCCGAATATAATTTTTTCTTTACCCATTTTTTCATTTCTCCTTATTTAATTAATTATCAGTAATTTGATGATAATATGAAAAAACGATTTAAAAGTTACTCTTAATGGTTCACTAATTCTGAATTTTGCAATAGCTAAATAAATTGAAGAAATAGAATAGGCTAAAAACAAGATAATTTAAAATAAATCTTTATAATTGGAGTTTTTTGAAATGTATGGTTATATGGGTAAAATCCTACGAGTGAATTTGTCGAATGGAACGATAACAGAAGAATTTCCAGATGATGAAACCCTTAAGATGTTTTTAGGAGGAGCTGGACTGGCTACGAAATATCTCTTTGAAGAGGTTAAAAAAGGAATTGATCCTTTGAGTTCTGAAAATAAACTCATTTTTATGACTGGGCCTATGACTGGGACTTCAGCTCCTAGTACCGGAAGATATTCAGTTGTTGCAAAATCTCCCCTCACAGGATTCTGGGGACATGCTAATTCAGGTGGATTTTGGGGTCGAGATTTCAAGAGATCAGGATTCGATGGAGTCATTTTTGAGGGCGTTTCTGAAAAACCAGTCTATCTAGTGACAGATGAGGGAAAAGTAGAGCTTAGAGATGCAACCCATCTTTGGGGTAAGAATACATCTGAGACAACTAGATTGATTAAAGAGGAGCTCGGAGAGAAGTTCAATGTAGCTTGCATTGGAATTGGGGGAGAAAAACTCGTAAAATATGCAGCAATCATGAATGACGCAGATGAGCCAAATTGGGGCCGGGCGGCTGGAAGATGTGGTTTAGGAGCAGTTATGGGTTCAAAAAAATTAAAAGCAATTACATCAAGGGGTACAGCAAAAGTTACTGTCTCTGATAAGGTCAAATACAAAGAAGAAGCCAGGAAACGATTCGACTGGGTTAATCAAAGCCTATTAAAAATGACCCTTGAAGTATTTGGAACTTCAGCTATGCTTGATTTAGTCAATGAAAAAGGAGGATTTCCCACTAGGAACTTCCAGACTGGCCAATTTAAGGAAGCAGAAAAAATTAATGGTGAAGCGATTAATGATAACATACTCGTCAAAAGAAAGGCATGTTTTGCATGTCCTATTCATTGTGGAAGAGTTTCTGAGATAAAATCAGGCCCTTACACCAGTAAGGGAGAAGGGCCAGAATATGAATCACTCTGTTCTCTTGGTAGTATGTGTGACATCGACAATTTGGAGGCAATCACATATGCTCATTTTCTGTGCAATGAGTATGGTCTAGATACGATATCCGCTGGAGCTACAATCGCATTCGCAATGGAGTGCTTTGAGAAAGGGATCTTGACCGATACTGACGGCTTAGAGATTAAATTTGGTGATGCAGATGTCATGCTTGATCTAGTCCAGAGAATTGGCAAAAGAGAGGGAAAGCTTGGAGATTTACTTGCTGAAGGTACAAAGGCAATTTCCGAAAAACTGGGACAAGATTCAGATAGATTCGCAATGCATGTTAAAGGCCTCGAATTACCTGCTTATGACAGTCGGGCAGCTAAAATAACAGGATTAGGTTTTGCTACGGCAAACCGTGGAGGAGATCACATGAGTTCTTTCATTGAAGGACCCACTTTTTTGTCGATGCCGTTCGTTCTCGTAGATGGAGATCTTAGTGACGATTTAGAAGCGACTCCAGCGGATAGTAGAATTCTGAAAGATTATGAAGATGCTTTTGGTGTATTCGATTCAATTGGTGGTTGTAAATTTATGGGCATGGTTTTAACTGGTGAGGATTGGGCCACATTGATAGAAACTCTGTTTGGATTTGAATTCTCTGAAGATGACTTTAGAAAAACTGGTGAAAGAATATTCAATCTTCAAAGAGCCTATAATATTAGAGAGGGATTGACTAGGGCTGATGATACCCTTCCAAAACGATTATTAGAGGAACCAATGCCAGAAGGGCCAGCAAAAGGGCATACTGTTGATCTAGAACCTCTCCTAGATGCTTATTACGCAAATAGAGGATGGGATAATGACGGAAAACCAACTCCTGAAAAACTCACAGATCTAGGATTAGATTGGTTAATAAGCGAAATTCCCTAAAATTTGGTCTGAGATATCTGTTTATCTCTTGTTATTGAACAGGTGATAGAATTATGTATTCAGAAAAACCCTGGGTGAAGAGCTATAAAGTTGGGCCATATAAACTCCCAAAGACTATGGAACCCTACCCTAAAATTCCTGTAAACAAATTTCTTGATGATGCTGCAACAGAGTTTCCAGATAACATCGCATGTACCTTCATTGCCGGAGATTTTAGAACAGAACTAACATATTCTGAGTTGAAGCTACAAGTAGATAAACTAGCAACCGCACTCGACGATTTAGGGGTGAAAAAAAGGGATAGGGTCGCAACCATTCTACCATCTTGCCCACAATTCATTATAGCTGATTATGCAATCATGAAACTTGGAGCGGTACACATTCCACTCAGTATTTTGCATCGAGCTCCCGAAGTACTGTACGAGATAAAGGAAGCTGGAGCTGAAACTGTTATATGCTCATATCGACGTCTTGAGAGACTCGATGAAATAAAAGACAAGCTTAAGTTAAGAAATGTAATCTTTACACCAGTCCCTACATTTCCTGATTATTCCTTCCCTGAAATGAAAGACTTACCTGATATAGCAAATCTACATCAGTTAGAAGATTTAATTGAGAAAAGTGACAGCAGTCCTCCAACTGTTGAAATAAACCCGATCGAGGATCTTGCACTCCTCCCTTTTACGGGTGGAACAACTGGAGTTCCAAAAGCTACAATGCTAACTCATTATAACATCACTTCTAACGTGATTCAATCATTGCATTGGATGATGCACCCTTTACGATCTGGTATTAAAGGTAAAGCCGCTGCTTTAATCTGTGTTCCTATTTTTCATCAGCTCGGCCATTATACAATTCATGCTGGTATTCCCTGGGGATTGCGTGGGATTCTGGTGGATGGACGAGATCTTTCACTAATTGCGGAAATAATTAATGAATATCGTCCTTTCGTCGTTGTAGGAGTCCCAACTCATTACATGCTCTTACTCGACAATCCTAACCTGAAGAAAATGCCAATCTTCTTCTTCTCTGGAGCAGCTGCTCTACCTCAGGATGTTGCTCAAAAGTGGGAGGAGAAAATTGGTACTCCATTAAGTGAGGGGTATGGTATGACCGAGGCATGTGCTGTTACTCACATGAACCCTTCAGGCCTTTCAAAAGTAACTGGTTTTATGCCTAAAGTTAAAAGATCAGTTGGGGTTCCTGTCGCTGATACTGAGGTAAAAATTATTGATCTAGAGACGGGTGAGGAAGTCCCTTTTGGTGAAACAGGAGAATTGTGGGTTCGTGGGCCTCAAGTAATGAAAGGTTATTGGCCAACCCCAGGCAATGGTTTGCAAGATAATGGTTGGTTGGCTACGGGTGACATAGCAAAAATGGATGAAGACGGATACTTTTACATTGTCGACCGTATTAAAGATATGATTAATGTCAGTGGTATGAAGGTTTACTCGCAAACAGTTGATGATGTATTACATGGACACCCCGCTGTCAGTGTTGCAGGAGTAATCGGAGTTTCTGATCCAGAGCGACCTGGTAGCGAAAGAGTCAAAGCTTTTGTTGCTCTAAGGGATAATTACAAGGAGAAGGTTACTACGGATGATATAATTCAATATTGCAAAGAAAAGCTTCCATCCTATGCCGTTCCGAAGTTCGTTGAGTTCAGAGATTCGCTACCATTAACCTTGGTTATGAAACTCGATAAGAAAATGCTAAGAGAAGAAGAAAACCAATGACCGACGTAATATATGAACGAAGATTCATCAAAGCAACAGTAAGACTTTTTGCTACTTTTAAACAATTAACAAACAAGCGAGAAATTGAGATTGAAATGGAAGAAGGAGCAACTATATTTCAGCTTTTAGAAGTTCTATGTAAGCAATACGAGTCATTACGAGACAAAATTATTGACGAGAATAATAAACTCAGAAAATGGATTCAGATCCTGAGAAATGGAAGGAGTATAAAATTCCTAAATGGTGTTGAAACCGAACTAACCGATGGGGATGTAATAGCGGTGTTTCCGCCTGTAGCAGGGGGAAAACATTACTAAATCATTTTTCGTTTATTAAATGAAAAAGAAGTGAAAGAGGGGTTAAAATCTTGTATCTGAGACGCCCCAAGTTTCCATTGCTTGCGCGAGCTCGGGATACTCATCCTCATGGTCTTCTACATAATCCTCGAAGTCTTCACTTGCAGCAGCCATATCCTTCATTCCAATGTCGATTGCCTGCCGAAAAGCTTTTGCTCCAGCGACAGGGCCTTTGGGATGAGCGTGGATTCCACCTCCACTTCCAATCATTATATCATTTCCTAAATCCTGCATTACCCGCAAGACCATACCAGGGGTTATTCCACCAGAGGGCATTGGGAGTGTAGGTTTAAGGTGGTGCATTCGATAACGGTGAGCTCTCGCAATTCCAACATATCTTTCCTTTATAAAAGGAGCTTTACCATAGGGAGCTGGGTATACAACGATATCTGCACCTGCTAATCGAGCTAATTTTCCCATAATTAAGAATGAAGATACTCCAGAGTACGGTGATTCATAGAAAGCTCCTGCAAAATCCATATGAGCGAGAATTGGCAATTTTATCTCTACATCTTCTGCTAACATTCTCAACGCAGGAAGTCCGACAACTAAGTAGTTTAGCATCAACGCATTACCCCCTACATCTTGAACTGCTAAAGCATTCTCCTTAAGCTTGGTTATTTTATCCGTGATGTTAACAGTATATAGCGTTTCTTCTCCCGTCTTGTCTTTAACTTTATCTACAGCTTCCATCATTAGAGGGACCCGATCAACTATTTTGTTGTAATCCATATCCGCTATAAGTTCATCGTCCTTAACAATATCACAACCTCCTAAAGCGGCTGAATAGAACAATTGAGCACCTACTTCTGGAGTCCAACCACTGCAAGGCTTAATCATGTTGTTTAGCAACGGTCTATCAGGAACTTTGAGTAATTTCCTAACACCTTCGATTCCGAACTTTGGTCCTTGAAAATTTTTGATCCACTCTTTAGGAAAACGAAGATCCAGTAGCTTGAGTTTTCCACCCATGGAAATATTCCCAATGGTGGCAGTAAGCATAAGACCAATTTGATCCGTTTGGTTGATTTCAGGGAAAGCAATTTGATAAATGAAGTTTCTTTCTTTGACACTATCAGGAATCTCGAATTCATGGCTTGGAACATCATAAATTCCAATTACTTTAGCACCAAACTTAGCTCTTAATTCAGGTGTGTTTGCAGGAACTGGAACCCAAGTGCCTGTTGATTGCTCACAGGCAGCTGCCCTTCCAAGATACCAAGGATCTATCCGGGGTCCGAGCTGAACCATATATGTACCGATGATATACTCTTCAGGGTTTATTCCTTCTTGTAAAGCTTCTTCAATGGGGTCATATTGGGCAAAAATATCCCTTTCTTTCCGTTTTCCTTTGGTCATATTGTCAACACCAATTTATTCCATTCATTTTCGATTTTTTGTACATTTAAGGTTGAAGAAATAAGTATTATCATTTACAAAATAAGTACAGAGCTGAAGAAAAATTCACCCTCTATTAGTCTAGACCGAAGAACTCTAAATAGGATACCTGAAAAGAAGCCCCGAGAAGAGGAGGCACTCTCCGCGATATATATCACTAACGAGCCAGAGATTATTGTTAATAATCCTAATACCACTATACACAGCCTAAATCCAAAGGAAAGAAAGAAAAAGGATAATTTTATTCCTGTTGATATTTCAGGGGATCAGGAATGTCTGGTGTGGCTCTTGGAGAAATCTTTCTGCGGCATTCAACACAAATACCACTAGGATGGGGGCGCATCATTATTTTACCACATTTTTTGCAAGGGCCTAGTATTTCACCCATTCAAAAATCACCTCAAGCTTGTTCACGATATACTCGAGATAATTGATTCTAAAACTTTACTCTCAGTTAAAAAAATGATCTTTTTTGTTACTGATAATAAAGAATCGTATCAGATTCTGGATTTTCATTAATCTACAACAGTCATTCGGAATTTTTATGACCTGGGAAGGAGCCATCAGGTTTCTTGAATTCCTTACGCCAGTTAAGAAGCCCTGATTGCTGAAATAATCGAAAGAATATTATACCTAAGATTCCCCCAAATATTATTCCACTAATGAAACTGAAACTAAGCATTAAAAGGATTATTTCGTAAGGAACATCTTTACCAAGAAGAATGTTGAGCAGTATAATGACATTAATCGCTGTTGAAAACCCTGCAGCAACCGTGATCTTAAGATAATCAATTTTTTGAACAGATGGTAGATATGTTAGAGAAAAATAACCAATTTCAAAAACAACTGCCTCACCAAATGCAATAAAAACCACAATAATCCCAAGTGGGTTGCCCATAAAGAGCTCGATAAATCCTTTTATTATTCCTGTGAGTATTACTACTCCTTTTTTTTTCTTAGTAAATAGAAATACAAGGACAAACCAGAAAACGTGTAATCCGGCAAAGATTTGGCCTCCACCTGGAATTATAGTATTGAATAAATTTGCAATATTTGCTATAATACTACTCGATACTCCTCCCAAAGCAGCAAATAGTGCAATAATAACAAGATCACTTGTTTCATAATAATAAGAAGGTTTTTGTGAACGATTTGTAGGAGAAGACTCCATTGTTGGACATTCCTTGAGTAATTTCGTTGGGAGCTTCAGGTATTCTGTTCTGAGGTGAAAAAATTAGTGAGTACTAAACTTTTCTCATGAGAATTAAGCTTGTATAATTCAAATACTAAATTGTCAAGTTCCTTCTCAAGTTGTTTAATCATTAGATCAAAATGCTCGATATTGACCTTTTCATCCGAAAAACATTGGATTATAGAATATTTCTTTTGATATTGAGATTGAAGAAGTTTTGCCTTCTTTCCGATCTGGTTCACTAGAGTCAGTTCGTCACTGGTAACTGGGACTTTTATTGGGAGTTGTAAAAATCGTTTTTGAGTGAAATGAGGAAAATCCTTTCGATAAGGATCTGCATATTCCATATAATAATATTTGTTCATCAATTTGGAATTT
>JAEOTY010000441.1 GCA_016839625.1 Candidatus Hodarchaeota archaeon | reverse complement strand
TAAATCAATTATTCAAAAAAAGAAGACCAGGTTGCCCTTCAAATTTACAGTTCTCTCTATTTTCTATCCATAATCCCGCCAAGTTTGTCCACATTGTCTACATCGGTAAAAAGTTGTCGCAGCTTCATCAGCACTCCTTGTTTGCAACTCCCAGTAAACTGCTTCATTGTTACCACACTTTTCACACCGAACGTTTGCGATTGGTAAAGTTTCAATTGCATTGGGCTCCTCAATAATTACCGTTTTCTCCAATTCTGAATGGTGGATCTTTTGTCTTATTTCAAACGCCTTGGAATTGGAATTAGAACTAATTGTTTTACCACAAGCAGGACAACGCATTTGAATTTTACCATCTGACTTTTTATCGGGAACGAGAAGGGCACCACATTCGCAAAATTGCATTGATAATTCACCTCATTGGCCCTTGTGTGAAATGACGCAAATATAGTTCCCCAATCAGAACCAAAAAATTGGGCATTTACAATACCTTACTTGTGTTTGCAGTAAATCGTTTGACTTAAGCCAAGAGTACGTACAAAGCGAAATTATTGTGTTTTTTTAAAGGAGTTGGATGGTTGACAAAGGTTATCGTAAGACCACGTTAATAGATGTTTCAAGAATCACCGTATAACTTAAAACTTACCATGAAAACTCTCATATTGAGATTTTACAACGATTTCTTTGAGAAAAATCATCTATCATTAAACATAATCCTGATCAAGTCATAAGAAATAATTAATCCTATTATAAAAATAAACCTTGATAGATTTAACATGTCTCTCTTGAAATCTTGGAAAACTAATAGAAGGAGATAAGATGAGAAAAAAGTCGTTAATATACTATGGAGAAACTACATTGCTGTCATTATCCAATTTGACAGCTGGAACGAAGTTTCAGGTAGTAGCACAGATTAAGGATATCGATCCACCGAGAATTACTATTAATGATAATTATGACGACTTAGAGCTCAGTATTGAGGGAGAAACACTATCGGGTTTAGAAGTAGGGGAGACAGTTATCCTTTTTGGAGAGAAAATTGAATCAGGGGTCAAAAAAGAACGGATCCTCCCGGTAAATTACGACTGGAATCTATATCAGAAAACTCGAGAATTAGAGTCTAGATGACCATATTTAACTTGGAGCTCTTAATTCAGTCTTTCATTAAAGTTTGTGGCTTTTATGAAATAATGTTAGAGAAAAGAGAGTTTTTTGAATAACATTTTTCAGAAATATAATCAATATAGTGTAATATTAGCGAAAAAAAAAATATAACATAAAAGCAATTGATAACACTGATATTCTAATGAGGAGATTGATTTCCAAAACATTAAATTCGAAATTTCGGAAGTTACAAATAACACTTGGAAGTTGCATAAATACATTTATCACAACAAAGAATTGTCGCAAGTAAACGAGTCATCACATCATGAGCACACCTCATTGAGGGCCCGTTCGATTATAATTGCCGTTCAAATAGTCTAAATCTCTCTAAAAGCGCCTAAGAATGACTAATATACATTTAAAAGTGGAAAATTCCGTTATTAGGCAAATCTGGGAAGAATGACTCGGTATTCTAGCTGAAAGGGTGTCTGCTCGAACTTCCAAGGAGGTAACTTTATGTCAATGATTGGAGCTGCCAAAAGGTCATATCAAAAGGAAATCATTGCGTTCACGAATAAACGAGTTGCTGTTGTTCTTAAAGATGGGAGAAAATATGTAGGAGAATTAAAGGGAGTTAATCCTGAGACTCTTACCTGCGTTTTAATCAAAGCTAAACGGGATAATGAAACGACTGAGATTCATAGAATCTGCTTGAACGGAGATCAAATATCAGAAATTTATTTGGAAGAAGCACCCTTTGATCTTATGGGGTTGAAAGATGAACTGGAACAAATCTTTCGCCGACCTGGTGATGTCAAAGTCTATGATGAAGCCGGATTGATTGTTGTTCTGGAGCGAGTTAAAGTATCAGAGACTGGGGTTGATGGTACAGGACCAGTAGCGGATCGTGTTCGTGCTATTTTCGATCGCTATGCAAAAACACAAACCATGGAAGAATAGGGGGATATCTATGATAATTAAGGCAGAACGGATGCGTATTGAAGAGGATTCAGACAATAATCTGTGGTATATTGATTTCCGTGATGAAGAAAAAGGAATAAGGGGAAAACTCGAGATTCCCTCAACCTTAGTTGATATGGAAGATGTTAAGGAGTTTGAAGTCGAAATTATTCCCCACGATCCATCAACGAGTAACTTAGATTACTCAGATGCACGGATTGTTTTTAATGCCATAAGTTTCCGAACAAAAGCACTAGGAGCTGAAAAGATATATTCTTTTTCTGCTGGTGGTTTAATATGTCGATTGTTTTCTGGAACACCACTATCAGAGTTCAAAGCGGTTCGTAAAGATTATAAAATTATTGTTCGATAGGATATTTTCAATAGGTAAATATCCGAGATAAGACCGAAATGAAAATATCAAAGAAGATGACGTGAGTAACAAACCGACGCGGGGGTTTCCCAGCCAGGTCAAAGGAGCTAGGTTGAGGTCCTAGTCGCGTAGGCGTTCGTGAGTTCAAATCTCACCCCCCGCATCTTTTTTACTCTTTATTGGATTGAAAACAAAAGATAAAGCTAGGAGGGAAGAGAGCTAGTTGATATATAAAATTGCTGAAAATTGGATCCAAGTAATTTTTATTCTTTTAGAATTCTCTCTCCACATGACATCTATAACCAGATGAGTTTATCCTGTGATAGAGGGCTGTTGATTGAGATTTGGAATGGAATCAATACTATACCGTCTGTATGAGAGGAGGTTATGGGCTCAAATCAAAGATGGAATAGATCAAGGAATTCATCCCAAACACGTAGCGTTAATTATGGATGGTAATCGGCGGTATGCTCGGTCACGGAATTTACCAAGCTATTTTGGACATCATTTAGGCAAAAAGAAACTGAAAGAGATGTTACGCTGGTTCTGGGATCTACAGATTCAGTATGTTACTCTATATGCTTTCTCGACTGAGAATTTTGACCGAGACGAACGAGAAGTGAAAGAGTTAATGCAACTTGCGGAAACAACCTTCCGCGAAATTGTAGGGCATCCTGAAATAGAAAAACGTAAAGCGAAAATTAAGGTCATAGGAAGGACTTCTCTTCTTCCCGAAAAAGTTCAGGAGGCGATAAAGGCTGCAGAAGAGAGTTCATCAAATGAACCAGACGGGCCAACCTTAATTATAGCAATTGGATATGGAGGTCGTGCTGAGATGATCGATGCTATCAAATCGATTGCTACAAAGGTTGAAAGTGGTCAAATGACCGTAAATGATATAAATGAAGTTGTAGTTGACCGTCATCTCTATACTAACGGAATTCCAGACCCTGATCTCATCATTCGAACCTCTGGAGAGGAGCGATTATCTGGGTTTTTGACTTGGCAATCAGCTTATAGTGAGTTATACTTCGCAGACGTTTACTTTCCTGGTTTTCGAAAAATTGACCTTTGGCGTGCTATTCGTACGTATCAATCACGACAACGTCGATTTGGAAAATAAAACACAATCCATTTTTTTAAGTAGATGTGGTAAAAGAGCCTTCAAAATCCTTACTTCTCTGAAAAAACCCTATTTATCAGTTAATGGTTACGTTTCACGTATACATACGTCGGGTTGTTAGTTTATCTTTGCCCGTTTCTTCCATCGGAGCTAATTGTCGTTTTATCTCTTCTTCTATAATACGAGCATTTTTCACTAACTCTTCAGTCTTAATCTCCACATTTAAAAGTTCATCGAGTTTTCCAACAGCAGCAACTGCTCCTAATGGATCAGGACGTTCTCTTTCTGCATATGCAAGAAGACCAACTGCAGGAAACATGTTCATGTCCAAGTATCCTAGCATTATAGCGAGAGGGCCAGCTACAAACAATCCTGGATCTAATAAGTTGCTATTAACTTCTTCGGTAAACCCTGGTGCTAAGTGAGTGTATGTATAAAGAGCACGAGTTGGGATATATTGAAGAGTGCTTTCTGATGTTTTTAGATGAATATCAACACCACCAACAAAATAAGCAATTTCAAAATTTTGGTGGCTAAGAATCCATTCAGAGAGTTTTTCTGAAAATTCGATTTGTACATGGCGATATGGTTGGAGATGAGGTATAAAAACGGCAAAATCTAGCTCCTTCTTTCCATAGATCTCAAAGGGGAGCCTTAATTGGTTGTTTTGAACTGAAATAAACGGTGGAGCCCCACTCGACATGATTGTAGCAATTCGCCGCATTTTCAGTTCTTGGATTAAATGAGAAACCGTGATGTATCCTATCTCTCCAAGTCCGTGCCATCCTCCAATGAATCCACGACAATTATCTAAGATATCGGCCTGTTCAACGAAAATCTTGAACTTCAAGATTTATCACTCCTTAAGCTCTTTTATTCTAGTCTGTCTTTTCGTGCGATGTATCTCGCTCGACTTTGAATTTTTTTCATGTGTTCAAAAGTTTTCTTACCCTTCTCATACAGTTGAAGATATCCTAGCTGAAATTTTTCGAATAAAGCTTGATATTCAGAGGATATTGCCTTTAAAGTGCTATAGAATGTAAGTAAATCTTCAGCCTTTTTCTCTATTTCCATTGATATTTGTCCTAAGCCAAAATCTATCAACCATGAGGTTTTATTGTTAATAATAATGATATTAAAAACTGTCAAATCCCCATGAATTATATCATTTTTATGAAGAAGACCAACCTGTTTGCCTATATCTTCAAAAATTGATTTTAATTCAGTGACAGATTTGGAGCTCATTAATGAAAAGAGTATTTTTCCTTTGATTTCTTCAATCAGCAGGGTTTGTTTGTCAATATCAATTCCTAAAAGAACAGGTACTCTCACCCTGTTTCTCCACGCCATTGTCATTATACGAGCTTCTGCTCTTAATCGTTGTGAGCGGATTGCTTGATCAATTATCGGTAATCGATAAGATTTTGGTAACCGATGTTTTAAGACAATTGGTTTTTGAAGAAATGAACCTCGAAAAACTGATGCTTCCGCCCCCTTGGCTAATAAATTGTCTTGTTTGACCATCATTTGATCCATTTCACTTCTACTTGGTCAGTTCTCCAACGGGGTTTTACAAGGCTTTGTTCGACTGATATATAATCATTTTTTTCAAACATTTTAACTCCAGTTAAAGCAATCATCACTCCGTTATCTCCTGCAAGATTTTTTGGAACAGCATAAAAATTTGCAGCTTGTTCTGTCGCTACTTCTTCTATCATTTCTTGAAGTCTCATGTTTGCTGCCACTCCTCCAGTTAGTAAAATAGAAGATTTCCTCGTACAAGACAAAGCTCGCTCTGTGGCTTCAGCTAATGCAGCAAAAGTATATTCTTGAAAAGAATAACAAATATCTTCGAGATTATGCTTTGAAATGAGTTTTTGAGCAGCGGTCACCACACCTGAAAATGAAAATGACATTCCCTTTATTGTATAAGGGAGAGGAAGGAGTTTATGGCCTTTTTTCGCTGCATACTCAATATTTGGTCCTCCTGGATGTGGAAGTCCTAACTTCCTCCCAAGACTATCTAATGCATTCCCTATAGCTATATCCAATGTTTCTCCCAAAACACGATATCTTCCATTTAGGAAAGTAATTAATTGAGTATTTCCACCACTAACATAAAGAACCATGGGGTCTTCGGCTGGTGTGATTATTCGTCCTAGTTCAACATGAGCAATACAATGATTTACACCAATTAACGGTCTGTTTAAGAGGAGTGAAATGGCCCTAGCAATAGTAGCTGTGATTCTAAGACATGGTCCGAGACCAGGTCCTTGAGAAAAAGCAATTGCATCTATTTTCTGAAGTTTAAATGGAAGTTCAGTAATTATCTGTTTCAATAATATTGGAAATTGTTTAGCAAGAAATTCTGATGCTTCTCGCGGATGAATACCACCATGTGCAGGAACATAGGTTGCAGCTTTATGCACTATAATCTGGTCACCCCTCACAACAGCTACACTTGCCGTATGGGCTGTTCCTTCAAATCCTAAAATTATTGGTTCAATAGTTACCATATTAATATCAAGAATATTTTATTCAAAATTCAATATATTCACTTATAATAACGTCGAATAAGTGCGAATAAACTTGAAACAATTAACTATATTCACTGTAACCACATCGGCCACAAGCAGTTCGATCTTTATGTTGCGCCATAAATGATCCTTTGCAACGAGGACAAAATTTGTTAGTTCTCTTAATTGTTCCTTTTTTAAAATCAATTTTATAGAAAGTATTCGTAGGGTTTCTTCGAGGAGTCATGATACTCAGCTCTTCGTATTCTCTTCTTTAAGGATTTTATTGCGCTTTAAACGATATTTTGGTTCAAAAACATTGACATCTTCTACTTCATCATAACAGTGAACAATCACTTGAGACCTTGGTTCTCCAAAATGTCCATGAATACTCTGAATGACAACTCTCTCGAGATCCATGTTTAATAGAGCAGCGATCTTAGATCTGGCAGATTCTCTTGTCGGAGTGACCTCTCCTAAATGAGTGAGGAGAACTGCAACTTCTTTTCGGCCAATTAGAGGATTATACTTCTCCTCGATAATAGTTGTCTCCATTTTTTAATTCCTCATGTGTATCAAATTTATTCAATAGATCTTGTACTGTTTTCTTTATGGAAGGAGTGACCAGAACTACAACAATTCCTTCGTCATTGTTAAGAGGAGGTTGACCGTAAATGACCATACTTCCATGGGGTAACAAAATGATGGCAGGGATTACTAGAAGATCCTCTTCTCCATCAATCCTGACAGCAACGCGGCATTTGTTGGAGGTATTTGTTTGTATTTGTTTGATTATGTGTTCAATAACTTTCCAAGCAACCTTCGTGATCCATTCTGGGGGATTAGAAACATTCCTTACATCATAGTTATCAAGGTTGAGGGCTATTTCATTCTCCCTGAGAGTCTTTCCATCATAAACCACAACATCAGGGAAATAATTAACTTCAAACAGCGTCATAGCACAATAATCCCCAATGGATATTGTCACTGGGGGATTATTCTCGCTGATATATCTCTTTGCATCTCTTGCAGCAGCATGAATTTTTCCTCTGAAAAGTTTCCCGATTGGAGTGCGCAATGATGCTCTGAGCGTTTTTGGTAGTTTATAACCCAAGAAGAAGCCTCTATCGTACCTTAATTGCATATTTCCCTGGTCTAGTAACATTTAATTTTCGAGCTATCTTGCTTTTGTCCACGTCTCGGATTATTACCATGCCAACAAAGGATTTTGAAAGATGATTATGAGTTTTGCAAATAGGGCAGACTTCTTCTCCATGTACAATGCTATTACATTTCTTACATGCTTTTAATTTTACCATTCAAGAGTTCTCCTCTGTCATGGATTCTTTAAGCCAGCTTTTCAAGCCAAGACCTTCCCCTTTCATTG
>JAEOTY010000063.1 GCA_016839625.1 Candidatus Hodarchaeota archaeon | reverse complement strand
AATTGAGACTGATATTCGCTGTATTGGCACATTTAAAGCTGTAACGAATAGTACCAGCCCTCAACTAAGATTGTTATTCTTTGGTCTTGCCGTGCTATTTGACCTGCTGTGGATCTTTTATTCTACAGTAACTAATCGTTTACTTGATGGTTCCACCGAAACTTTTAATAATCACTTTCTCATTCAAATTAAACAATCAGATACTTTACAATTCACTGCTCGAAGGTTTCTTCGGTGTGTTCGTGACGATATCTTTCCGTTGCTGTCTTTTCGAGGAGGTGATACGTGAAGACTGAATCTTTGACATCTTAAAAAGGCAAAAATAAAAACGGATCTAGACATCAAATTATTATCCCAAGAAATACACAAGAAATCTTGTCTTTTTTAGATTAGTTCTCCCGACTTCAGAAATAATTAATACAAACATTAAGATGTATTAGCGAGACTAAGCCATTTTTAAAAATATCTTGTTAGCTTGTGATTTCCCTAACTCTAAAAACCAAATTTAAAAATACATTCTTAGAAATATTGAAATCAATTCTTTTCTACTCAATATTCTTTAACATCTCTTTCAGATGTGAACTATAATTCCGAAAAGCTTCTACTCCTTTTTCAGTTATCTCAACAACGTTTAGGGGACGCCATGAAAATTTTTTTCGAATTATAACATACCCTGCTCTTTTTAATTTCTTAATATGATGATCTAAATTACCTGGGGTGAGTTTTAACAACCGTTGAAGTTCAGTAAATCCAACTGTGTTGTTAAGATAAATTAAAAACATAATAGTGAAACGGGGTTGATCTGAAAATATCTCTTTCTTTAGAATGATTGTAGAAGGTTTGATGACGTCACCTGCCATCCCCTTATCATTATCCATCATCCTTTCCCGCTTAGAATCTTTGCAGCATTGGTAAATGAATAATAACCACCAGCAAGAAAGCTAATGGAAGAAATGATTACTGTTCCGATTCGTGCTAGTTCGATATCAGTCAAAACTAAAATGAATAAAGGGATTGAAGATATTAATAACAACATACCGACAATCAGAAGTTCAGTATAAGTATCATGAAATTTTTTCAATATTAGAAATGACATAATGATTGCAAATCCACCAGCCCAAAGACTTGAAATCACTGACAATGGTTCAGGTAAAAGACTGGCAAGAGAAAATAATAAGAACCAAATGAATCCTATAATTATTCCATGCATACTACTCTCTTTTGGTGATGATACAGTTTTTTCCTTTTTTGTTTCTAATAACCTTGATGCTGATGTGAATATGTAAAAGGTCATTCCTACTCCAATAAGTGCGACTGTTGCCGTAGTTAATATGGAAAACGTTTCAATACCCATATTGAAAAGATTAGATAGAGGTTGTCGGTTAAAATATAATAACAATCCTATTGGTGCCATAATCCCCCACATAATCAAAGCTTTACCCCAGGCTTTTCGACATAGGTAATCAGAATACCGTTCGATAAAGATTAAGGCTTCACTAACCTTTCGAATATCTTCCATTTTCAACCACAATTTTTCGATTTTTGCTTTTATTTAAGAATATAGCTTATTCTGTATTACAGAACTTATTTCTGTAACGCAGAAATTAACACTATTTTATATTCGTTGTTTCATCTTTCTATCGTGACCTACTAGGAAAGGTAAAAAAGATGAAAGCATTAAAGATTAATGGTTTAAGCAAAAGTTACAGTAATAGTGAAGTGCTTAACGGAGTAACATTAAGTGTGGATCAGGGGGAAATGTACGCTCTTATGGGACCAAATGGGTCAGGTAAAAGCACATTAGCATCTATAATTGCTTGTACCAATACACCCACGAGTGGTACGGTAGAAGTGTTCGGGTTTGATGTGGTCAAAGAAGCAAAAAAGGTCAAAAAAATTATTGGTTACGTTCCACAAGAAAAATTTTTACACCCACTGTTGACTGGTGAAGAAAATTTACTTTATTTTATTCGTCTCTTAGGAACTCCCAAACAAGAGGCTCTGAGAATGACGGTGGAATTATTGGAGAAGATGGACTTGTTGAAAGATGCTAAGAAAAGAGTTTCAAAATATAGTGGTGGTATGAGAAAAAAACTCGAAGTTGCTACCGCGCTTCTTCCTGGGGTTAAACTCTTAATTTTGGATGAACCTACAACAGGCCTTGACCCTTCTACTCGTAAAAAATTCTTAACAAAACTCGAAGAGATAAGAAAAGAAGGAGTCACAATATTCTATGTCACTCATATAGGAGAAGATGCGGAAATAGCCTCTAAAGTGGGAATAATCGATGAGGGCAAAATAATAATTGAAGAAAGACCGGAGATCTTGAAAAAGAAAACAGGATTATTCAATATTATCAACATAGAAACATCAATAAGAAATGAATCAGTTGATAGAGCACTTAAAAACACCATTACTGACGGTAAGCTTCTGAAAACAAACAATGGCTATAAATTTTTCTGTAAAGAGCCTGATGAAATTATAGATGTTATGATTAGGAATCTTGGCAATATTGGATGCAGAACTACACGTATTGAGACAACTGTTCCTTCTTTAGAAGATGTATATTTCAAACTCACAGAAAAAAATCTAAGGAGATGTTAAAATGAACACGATATTAGTAAGCTTGAACAGAACTCTTAAAGAATATTCAAGAAATCGGATGATAATAGTAACTACACTTGTTATACCCTTATTTTTCTTGATTTTACTTCCTAATAATATAATTGATGTCCCTGCTAATTTTGAACATCAGCTTAAAGGATATATAACTTTGACAATGATTTCTTTGTTAATAATGAGTGCTAGTCAAGCAAATCTAGCTGGCTTTATAACAGCTGATAGAGAAAGGGGTTTATATAGAAAATTAACATCAATGCCAGTTACACTTTGGAAGGAATGCCTTGGGAGAATATTAGCAGTATGGATATTCTCATTTTTATGTGTAGTTTTTTTAATTCTAGTTGGCTTAATTTACGGAGCAAAGTTTGATGTTGGAGGAATTGAAATCATCGTAAGCCTAGGGTTTATGTTGCTCATAGGATTGGCAGCAATAGGTACTGGGTTGATTATAGCTTCTTTTATTAAGAATGAATCTGTAGCAACCCACATGGGAGTAGCACTCACTCTTGTTATCTTCTTCCTTGGTGGCATGGCGGTTCCTTATTCAAACCTTCCAGCACAAATTCAATTATTCGCTCAAGTACACCCAATTTCTTCCGCAACTGCATCAATTGTCTATCTTCTAATAGGCGAGGAATTTACAGGCTACAATCCATTGAATTTTGGCCAGATAATGATTACAGGTTTATTATCCCTAGCAATATTCCTCATTGGTGTTGTGTTCTACTCAAAATACTGTTGTAATACAAAGTTTTAGCTCTATGTGTCCTTACCATTGATTCTACAATCGCCTATCTAATTCTAGGGATTATTTTTTTAACACGCTTGAGTCCAAGTTTTCATGTGGTAAAAGAAGTGATTAAAGATGAAACTGAAGAAAGAAAAGAATAACTCCGATTCCTGTTAGCATCATAAGGAATTGTCTGATGTTATGCCTGAAGCCAAACTTGCGATGAAGTTCTGGGTATAAATCTGTTAAAGCAATGTAAACAAAGCTTGCTGCTGAGATCGCCAGTTCATCAATATCTTATTGATCTTCTCAAACAAAAAAGACTACGTGCAAAAACCGTAATGGAATCACTTCAAGATTCCACCGTATGAATAATCTACCCTCTACTTACTCTGTTCTTAGGATTCCAATTCATTTTTGCTCTTGTTGTTTCTAATAATCAAAGTTATACAATTTCTACAATAATTTGTCTATCTTTTGCCAACTCATACGAAAAAGGGAGACTCCCTATTTTAAATGAGTTAATCCATTTATTAAGTAGTTTCAGATACCCAAAATATTAATTGGATTCGCCTATTCTATTTCTCCTTTAATCAACCAAGGGAGCTTTCGGAATAAACCCCGATTCCATCAATGAGTAAGTTTGCTCTCTCGCTCGTTTAATGAGGGTCTCTGCTCGTTCAAATGCTTCCTGACGCGTGAGTTTAAGTCTTGCACCACCCTCTTTGATTGCTTGTTGTCCAACAGCGACAGCTTCTCGGGGAAATACCTCCCACTCATTCATATTGGGAATAATATAATTAGGTGCTAATCCTTTATCTTCAGCGATTCTTGCCAATTCTTTTGCTGCAGCAATACACATCTTGTCAGAGATAGTTGTTGCCATTACATCAAGTGTTCCTCGAAAGATTCCAGGGAATCCTAAACTGTTATTTACTTGATTTGGGAAATCAGATCGGCCAGTAGCTATTATAGCTGCCCCAGCTTCTTTTGCTTCCCACGGCCATATCTCGGGTATTGGATTTGCACATGCAAATACAATTGGGTTATCAGCCATAACCTGGATATGCTCCGGCGTTATTGTCCCTGGCCCAGGTTTACTAGTAGCAATCACCATATCAGTATCCTTCATTCCAACAAACAAATTTCCTTCTCTATACTCGCTATTAGAATTGATACACATATCCCATTTTAAGTTATATACGTACTTAACCGCTTCAATATCCTCTCTTCCTGGGTGTAAAATTCCTTTTGAATCCATCATAATGATGTTTTTTTTAGGAACACCTGCAGCTACCATGACCCTAGCAACCGCCATATTTGCTGCTCCTGCTCCGACCATGGAAAATAAAACCTCATCTAATCTTTTATTCATGTACTTTAAGGCATTGATCATTCCTGCGACCACAATCGTTGCAGTTCCTTGTTGATCATCATGCCACACTGGTATTCGAACGTCTCTAGCACTACGGAGACTTTCAAGAATTTTAAAGCACTTTGGTTGTGCAATATCTTCCAAATTGATTCCACCAAATGTGGGTTGAAGCCATTTTACTGCAGTAATTATTTCGTCCATACTATGACAATCTAGACAAACTGGAAAAGCATCTACTCCCCCTAGATATTTAAACAACAATGCTTTGCCTTCCATCACGGGCATGGCAGCTTCAGGTCCTATATCACCTAATCCTAGGACTCTACTACCATCAGATACAACCGCGACATTGTTCCATTTGTTTGTTAGATTATACAAGGAAGTGGGTCTAAACCTCTTGGTGGTTTTTATTTCTTTTTCGATGATTTTGCACGGTCTTGCTACTCCTGGGGTGTACCATACGGCAAAATCGTCAAAACTATCAATTTTAACCTTGGAAACAACTTCAATTTTACCACGATAAAATGGATGCCATACTTCTGCTTTTCGATTCGGAAGATCAGCTTTTTTAAGTAGTTCTTCTACATTAGGTTGTTTTTTGGCCATATTTTAATCCAGCTGGGTAATTCTACGAGAACCCAATTCCATGTCCTATTTTGCATAATTATCAATAAAAGTTTCGTATAAATATGCATAATCTGCAAAAAAAAACTTAATCTGTAAAAAATTTCTTAATTTCTTGACAACCAATGGTGCAATCAAAGATTTTCTCTTTTTATCAGAGTAGTAAAGAAAAAATCATATTCCGATATTTATATGTATTTCAGAAAAAGATAGAAACTCCTTTTTTGTTCCTGTACGTTTCAGTAATAAAAATATTCGGACGCCTAAACTATTTAATATCCATGATAGCTTTCTAAATTTAATGGCGATCAATATAAAAAAACAAACTGAAAAGTTGTTTTCACAACTTACTTCAACCTGAATAGGTTTTTAAGATTTCGCTCCTCAATAAGATATGCCAGCAATCATGTCCGTAACTCTCTTTGAGCTTCGAGCTCCTT
>JAEOTY010000440.1 GCA_016839625.1 Candidatus Hodarchaeota archaeon | reverse complement strand
CGGATTGACCGACAAAATTTAATGTTTGGCATATTATTTTTGTCGGGAGAACTCCCTTATCATTGTTACGGTTGTCCCTTTTGGGGAAAAAAAAGAATTTGCAAAATTATAGCATAGTACTAAAAATAATTGAATTAACTGAGGCCAGAGAAGTGAATTTCATGCATGTTAGTACCAAGAATAATTGTAACCTACATTAGAAGAGGTTGGGTATAAAGTTTGATGATCTCTAAATCTCTCCGTTGATTTAACTATAATTGTTCCTTTGACTGTTTTCACTTCCAAACAATAGAATGTGAATTTTTTTGATTAGAAATTTCTAAAAAGTCGCATATTGGCTAAACCGTTATCAACATATTGGGATTTATTCTTATAGGAAGATTTATTCATTCTATCTCTTCTAATTGATTATTTACTAATCTTAAGTTATCCTTTCGAAGAAAAACCAATTCAACAGAAATACCTCGAAAACATGATAAACTGTAGTCTACCTCGCTGAATCTTGGGATTAAAACGAGATATTAGGTTTATATCGCAACATTTAATCCAAAATTAGCAAATCGAGTAATTTTCTGGTGAACAATAATGGCAGATCTCGAAAGAATGAATTTAGTGGTCACAGGTCATGTTGATCATGGGAAGTCGACTGGTTTGGGCCACATGCTATTCCTACTCGGTCAGATTCACGATCCAAAAAAGAAACGACAACCTTGGCGAATAGCTGAGAGATATTTCAAAGAAAGTAGAGCTCAAGGTATGGGAAGTTGGTCATATGCATGGATTCTAGATCCTTTGATGGATGAAAGAGAAAGGGGTCTTACAATTAACGTATCTTTCATGGAATTTAAAACCAAGAAATTTATCTACAACCTTATTGATGCTCCTGGGCACAGCGATTTTATTAAAAACATGATAACGGGAGCCTCACAAGCAGATGCGGCCATTCTGGTTGTTTCTGCAAGAAAAGGAGAGTTCGAGGATGGAACAAAGGTTGCTGGAACGGCCTCTGGAAAATATGCAAATGTAATTGGTATGACTACTGAACATATGCTACTTCTCACTTCTCTAGGTGTAACAAATGTTGTTGTTGCGATTAATAAGATGGATGTCGTAGATTATGATCAAGAGCGGTATGAGCAAATAAAAAAATCAATTCATACGATTTTCACTCAGCTTATGACCGCTTTACAAATAGAAAATAAAGAACAACGCCTTGAAGCAATTAATTATGTTCCTACAAGTGGTTTAGTTGGAGTTAATGTTCTTTCAAAAGAAATGACGTTAAAGAATCTTGAGGGGCATGTCTCTGCAGCAAAGGCTGGGAATGCTGAGCCCGAATTTGTTGAATCTTTAGAGAAAGAGATAGGGGACATTAAAGCTGGATTTGAGGCGTTATCCTGGTACGATGGCCCATCCTTACTCGATGCTCTCGATTCACTGGAATCTCCCGCAGTTCGTAAAGAAATGTTAGCCAAACAACCGATTCGCATTCCTATCCAACAGACTCTAAATATAGGTGGTGTGGGTACCGTACTTACTGGTCGGGTTTCAAGTGGTATTTTAAAGCCAAACTCGGAGGTTCTCATTTCTCCTACAAAACAGAGTATAGAACCTCTCCCAATATCTGTGAAAACCATTCAGGAATTTCACAAGGACATTCCACAAGCTCTACCAGGGGATAATGTTGGATTTAGTATTAAAACTAAGAATATTGGTGCAAGAGACATAATGCGTGGAGCTGTAATCAGTGATTCTAAAGACCCATCAAAAGCCCTAAGACCCAATGTCGATGCTTTCTTATCACTTGTTCTTGTTGTACGTGGATTAGGCAAGAAAGCTAAGAAAAAAGGTGAAGTTTGGGGAATCCATGAGAATTATTCCCCTGTTGTCCATTGCGGAACAGCTCAGGTTGCCTGTCGAGTGACCCAAGTTCTGGAAAAAGATCTACTTTCGCAAGGCGAGAGAGGAATGGTCTGGATGACTCCATTGAATCCTTTAGTGGTCGAACCCCTATCCAAGTCCCCTGCACTTGGTCGTTTTGCTCTGCGAGATTCTGGAAAAACTGTTGCCGTGGGAGTGGTTCAAAAAGTAGAGTTAGGCAAATATGGCTCCTAACTTTAATATCTTTCTTTTTATTTCTTTTTATTAATAAATCAGTCTAAAATTGACGGTTTATTTTATGGTTGATATTAAACCAACAATTTCCCTCATATGGATAGGACATGTAGATCATGGTAAGTCGACCACATTAGGTCACTTATTATTTCAAATAGGAGCCATTGAACCTCGAACAATGGAGAAACTGAAAGAAGAAGCGGTACAACATCAGATGGAATCGTGGCAGTGGGCTTATATCCTTGATTCATTACCGGAAGAAAAAAAGCGTGGGATAACCGCAGATATTGCGTTCTATCCATTTGAAACAAAAAAACGAAATTTTATGCTGATCGACGCACCTGGACATCGTGACTTTGTGAAAAACATGATTCGAGGTACCGCATTAGCTGATGCTTGCATCCTAGTTGTGAGCGCTGTACCAAATGACCTCAAGTCAGGATTAAAAATCGGGGGTTATCACGATCCAGGAGGACAAACAAGGGAACATGCTGTCCTAGCCTCTGTCTTAGGAATTGATCAGATTGTAGTAGTGATCAATAAAATGGATCTAGTCGATTTTCGAGAGGACCGATTTCAGGATGCAGTCAATCAAATAAAGAGATTGTTTCAAGAGATCCAGTCTCCTTGGTTAAAAAATTTGGAAGAAATTCCATTTATTCCGACTAGTGGATTTTTAGGAGATAATCTGTCTCATACTTCTACTAAATTGAATTGGTACCCTGGTCCCACCTTAATCGAAGCTTTGAATACATTAAAGGGTTCAACATACGAAAAAAAATTAACAATGAGGTTTGTAACCTACGATTTGGATGAACGTCATGGTTTTGGCACGTTATTATTAGGTAAAGTCTTAGGATCGTCGTTAAAAGCCGGAGATTCAGTAAAGGCTCTACCAAGAGGAATTGTCTCTGAGGTGAAAGAAACATGGATGCAAAATACAAAGAAATCTATGATTAGGCCTGGAAACCATGGATCCGTTCTTTTACGGAATATAGACAAAGATCTATTAGAAGAAGGGATTGTTTTAGCTCCTGATCAAACAGATTATCGTTTTGCTTCTCTTATCAGTGCTAGGTTATTAATTCTTGAGGGATCTTTTGTACCAGGTTCCTCTGTCGTTTTTCATTGTGGAACCTCCTATACAACAGCTCAGATTGTAAAAATATCGAGAATTCTAAAGATGAATCCAAAATACAAAAAATTAACTCGTGACCATGAAGGGCACATAACACTAGCCTTTAAAGGTGAATTAACTGAGGTAGAAGTATCCCTGGATTCCGTAATAGTTATCGAAAAGTTTTCTGATTTCCCAGAGTTAGGACGAATTATATTACGACATTCTGGGCAGACAATTGCCGTTGGTATTGTCTTGGATATACTAAAAACAAATTAGTAACGTATCTATTTCGAAAACGGTCTGTAATAAGAAAAAACGTTCCTTTGGTTTTACTACTGGTTACAAATCGGCTTATGAAGCATAAATTGAAATCCTTAGCGAGCACTTAGAGCAACACGCTCAATATCTTGTTTTCTTTTAATTGCATTTGAATTTGGGTTATTCGTCGATGCCAGTATAAGCTGTTCTGCGAGAATTTCGTCAAACGTCCGTACATTATTGAAAGATGATTTCCTAACCGACTGAGCCAATAACCGTAAAGCAACATCCACCCTACGTTGAGGAGCGCTGTCTACCGCTGTATGATAGACAATACCCCCATATGAGATGCGAGTAGTTTCTTCTCTTGGTGCGCAATTGACAATTGCATCAACAAGAACTTGAATAGGATTAATACCTGTTTTCAACTCAATTATTTGAAGGGCAGATTTAACAACATTGAGAGCTAAAATTTTTTTCCCAGTGTTTTTTCCAGGACTCATCAATTTATTTGCAAGGCGTTCAACAATGTGTACATAAGATTTATGAAATCGCTTGTGTTCATGACGTCCTGCACTATGAGGTACAAGTCTTTCCTTTAAATTAATATAGCGAACGAGACTAATATCTTTGATTTCGATCTCTTGACAGTCCCACAAACCAAATATTTTCATTCCTTCTAAAACAGCCATTTTTTTTCCTTCAGATCTTATGTTCTCAACTCGATCTCTACGAAAATAGAACGAGATACATTCAATCTAATAATCTGTCGCATAGTTCTATCATCCGCATCGATGTCTATTAAACGTTTATGTATTCGCAGCTCATAATCTTCCCAAGTTGCGGTGCCCTGCCCGCTTGGTGATTTCCTTACTGGTAATTTCAACTTTTTTGTTGGTAAAGGAATGGGACCTCGCATTTTTACCCCAGATTTCTCTGCAATTCGTTTCATTTCATTGCAAATTCCGTCAAGCTGTTCAACATCGGTGCTCATTAACCGAATTCTTGCTACGGAAACCAAAACTAGATTCACCTGTTTGTTTTCGCAAATCTTACTATTAGATTACTCAAATGGGGAGAAGAATTTGGAGTTATAAGGATTGTTGGTTTTAAATCAATTACCACTGGCTGAAATCAGTGGCTTGTCGCTAGTAGTCTGCATAATAATAGAATGGTTTCTGTGAGGGG
>JAEOTY010000062.1 GCA_016839625.1 Candidatus Hodarchaeota archaeon | reverse complement strand
TCCAGAAACTCTTAAATCGATATTTTTGAGCCTCAAGAGGTGAAGGACAAAATTTGACAACCATATCTAAAACAGCTTTCTCTACTGGAAGCCATTTCTCTAATAGAGCTTTTGCTATTCTTTTTGGCGGCTCAAGCCATACACTTTCATCTAACCGTAGTTCCAGTTGTTGAGCAACCTTTTTAAGGGAATCTAAATCGTTTTCTTCAGCTTTCTGATATATTTCGTAAGTCGGTCGTAAAACACCATTTACAAAGTTATTTTTCATCCAAAGGTTTTTAATCAATTTTTCAATTGGTTGTCCAGTTTTTTCATGCCAGATTTCAGCTAAAGCTGGAATTGTTAATCCAAAACGATGAATTGCCGAGCCAAAAGCCACAGTGCCTTGTCGAGGATCCACTCGCCAAGCTTTTTTATATTCTGGTGGTGCATAGGTTTCAATAAGAATGTTAAAATCTCTTATGATTGTTTTGAATTTTTCATATGCATTTTCAGGGGTCATTCGCATTTCGGTAATCAAGCGGTCAACTTTATTGATAATCAAAACGGGACGAACCCGTTCGGCTAAAGCTTGCTGAGTGACAACCTCGGTTTGTACCATGACTCCTTCGACAGCATCAACAAGTACTAGGGCTCCATCTACTACTCGTAGCGCTGAAGTCACTTCACCAGAGAAGTCAACGTGGCCTGGGGTGTCTTGAAGATTGACCAGATATGTTTGTTGGTTATATTCGTGGACTAATGATATTCCCGTGGTTTTGATTGTAATTCCACGTTCTTGCTCGTCATCCCGAGTATCGGTCGCGCGAGCTTCGCCTGCAATTCGTTCAGCAAGAAGTCCACACGCGGCAAGAAGGGAATCAGTCAACGTAGATTTGCCATGATCAATATGAGCAATCACACCTAAGTTTCGAACAAATTCTCTATTGTAAAGTAATTTCTGGGCTTCTTCAACTGTAAATTTTGGCATTGGGTTTCACTCCACAAAAACATAATCATTTTCTGGAAAGATTTTCATTTTAACCTTTTCGAATTAATTGATAATACATAAATCAATTCATAGAGGTGCTTCTATCGATAAATACGGAGATTTAAAATGATGATATTAGCACTTCTATAACAAAAATAAAACAGTTTTTCGTAAGACTTGATTTATTGTCTTTTAATGAAATCTCATCCTTATGGGTGGTCAAAAATGACGATCGAGTATTCATATAGGACATGAATCTCTAGCCAATAATACCCCACCTAACTTTGATATTCGAAATTAGGAAAAAGACGAAATAAATATCAAACCACTTTTATACCGAGTAAGTTGTGTGGTAGATGTTATGTCTATTGAAAAGGATAAAGTGAACACGATTCTTTTAGAATTTCAAGAAATTTTAAAGAGATACAAGCCTAATACATCCGAATTACAGCTAATAACTTCAAAGATCTCTCAAATGACTGCTAGAAACATTCAAAAACAATTCAGTCACTCACAAATTTCTGGTTCGAAACCAATCAAGGAAATACCTTCCACCAAACCACGCCAAAAAAGGTATAAAATCAAAATCGATTAATAGAATCTTATTAACTAGTTAGAATTTTTTTCCAACGGGGTAAGAGAAAGTTCTTTTTTAATTTGTAAAAAGGATAGTTTATTGTATTTGTCCGTTAGTACGCTGTGAAATTATGGCTAAAATTCGTACAAAATATATGTTGCATCTGTATGCTATCCCAATCCTGCTGTCATTCTTTCATATAAGTTATCGAATAAAAGTAGTGGGAAAAAAGCATGTTCCTTCCCATGGTCGTGACAGCAAAGGGATAATTATCATGTCCAACCACCTCTCCCATCTAGATCCATTTCTAGTTGGATTAACCGCATTTCCACGTTATTACAAACCTTTTTTCTACCCAGCTGATGCTAAGTTATGGAAACTGCCCTTTTTTCGCCCTATTTTGCATGGAATGAATTGTTTTCCTGTTTTCAAGGGGTCAAAAAGAACAGATGTGATAAAGTACCACATTGCCGTAGTTAACAGCGGTGGCTCAGTCAGCTATTTTCCTGAAGGAGCCCGATCTAAGGATGGACAACTACAACCTGGAAAACTGGGGGCAGGATGGCTTGCCCATTCTACCCGCGCCTTGGTTATTCCCTGTGCGGTAAAGAACACTGACAAAGCTATGCCAGTGGGAAGACCTTTTACATTAGGTGGTGGACCTAGAAGGATCACACTTAAGGTAGTGTTTGGCCCGCCTATGGATTTAAGTCAGTATTATCCATTGCCAAGCTCTAAAAAGACATCCCAGAAAATTAGTGACCATATAATGGTTGAAATCGCTAAACTTCTGAAAACAATATGATAGCGGTCTCTCTATCATTTAATCATATCTTAATTTACTGATGACGTTTTATAAAGACTAGATTCATCATCTAGAGGTATGATTTAAGAAGAAGACCAAGAACGCGAAAATTAGATTAAAAGGTGAAGACATTATGTCACGCTTTGTCACAAGAGAAAAGTTAACCATCTTATATGATACTCTGGAAAATCAGGGAATAGACGTTCTTTTTATCAGAGATTCAGAAGAGCACAGAGATGTAAATATGAAATATCTATCAGGACATCCCGAAGATGCAAGTTTATTCATTGATATTCAGAATCGACAAACATTTCTAGTCCCCTGGGATTACCAATTAGCGAAAGACTATTCAGAGGTAGATCAAGTAATCAACATCGCAGATTATGAGGGTGGATTGATACCTGCAACCTCTGAAACCCTCAAAAAAATTGTTGATTCTAATCCAAAAATCGGTATTCCCCAAGCGATTCCATATGGTTATGTCCAAACTGTTCTAGATCAAATACCTGACGCTAAAATAGTATACAATCCAAGGGAAATTGATTCTCTTCTTGATAAACTTCGTTCCACAAAATCTCCTCAGGAAATTTCCTTATTGAAAAAATCAATAGAAATTAGCAATCAGCTTGTGGATGAGATGGAGGAGCGAATGACAAACCATACTGACATTAAGACTGAACTGGATCTTGCTTTATTTGTAGATATTCGAATGAGAGAATTAGGAGCTTTTGGAGTCGGATTTGAAACATTGGTAGCAAGTAGTGCACGATCTTGGCAAATTCATACATATCCCCGTGCTGACCAATTGCCAATGTCCCGTCCTGGCTTAGCTTTGATTGACTTTGGGGTGAATGCAGCTGGCCTTACTTCAGATGTAACCTTACCTTTTGTTATTGGGAAGATGAACAGCAAAATGGAAAAAATTGTTGCTACTGTAGAACACGCTCATAATGAGGCTATTGCAAAACTCGATGAGGCTAGATTTCTTCATGAGGTTGCAGAGGTCGCAATAGATATAATTGAGGCAGCAGGTTTCAAAATGCCTCATGGGTTGGGACATGGCATTGGATTGACAGTCCATGATTCCCCGTTTCTTAGAAAAAAGCCCACTCATGAGACATTACTAAATAATTGGACTGATACTCCTTTGGAAGAGGGAATGGTCATTACAATTGAACCAGGAATCTACGAAAAAGATGTTGGGGGATTTCGTCTTGAAAATGATGTAATAATTACATCTAAAGGACCTAAAGTAGTTACTAATTCTCATCCTGTTTATATTGATCAATAATAAAGAATTCTTCAGGCAGAATCTTTTGCTTCCCGTTACAAAACACAATAGTAAGTAGCCAATCTGAGGAAAATGTTACACCACACAAGATTATTTCAAGATCAAATCCTCTACTTTGGTTTAACATCTCTTCTTGGTTTGGAGAAAGAGAGAATTCAAAAGGTGCCCAAGTATTTGTTGTTGTACGAGATTTTACTTCAATAATAAAACCCCTTAGCTGGGTAATCTGATTATCTTTAATAATATAACGAGTTAATCCCTCTTTCTCATAGAAGAACCGACATACTGTTTCTTCAACTGTCGTATATTGTTTTCCTTCAGAAAAAAAAGGATAAATCCCTAAAAAATCCATTGTCTGCTGGTTTTTCTTCAGAAAATCTACATATGTTCCTTTAATTGATGCTTTTTCCAAATATTTCAAAGCAACTGAAGGACGGAGTATTAGAATTGGCATACGATGTGAAAGTATGTAACGAGCGAACTCTTCTGCAACTGAGCCTCGTAGAACTGTGTTTTGTCCTGTCTTAAGATTATAGAAAAGTGTCAATAGCACCTAATCCTTATTTCGCATGGTGTCTCCAGTAGATCCTAATCATAGAGTTGAGAGAATTGGATAGTCCAAAGAGTGTGGAGACTTTTTTTAAAAACATTCACACACCGTTCTGAAAGACTTACCCAAATAAGATGGTTAGAGACAATTAGTCCAAACTGTCTTTGGAGCTGTTCTTCCTGATTCAGCAACGCGTGCCTGCTGAAACGCAGGTCTTACCGCCTCTCCACAGGCGTTTAAGGTCTCCGCAGAACTCTCGGCGACCGAGAATAGTAGATCCTGATAGATCGCATAATAATTGGCTATATTGAACGCAGCATTCTGATCGCGATCTAAAGCCAACCCGTATAAGGGACAATGAAAGACCCGATCAGCTAATGTCAGATCACGACGGTAATAAAGGCAATTCGAGCATAGTTTTGAGGAAGGAAACCATCGATCAATCTCAATTACCGTGGAACCATAGAAAGGCGCTTTGTATGTTAATAACCGCTGAAATGTACCATGTGACAGATCAGCCCAATATTTACTGAGTTTCTTATTCTGCATTAATCCTTTAACATGTAAATCCTCGGTAATTATCATGCTGTGGTTTTTAGCTAGATAAGTTGAGGTTTGATGCAGGAAATTATGCCGTTGGTTAGTGATTCGACGATAGAATCTGGCTAATCTAAGAGCAGACTTCCGTTTATTGTTTGATCCTTCCTGTTTACGGGTATGAGCTTTCGATAATCGACGCTGTTTCCTAGCTTGACGGAGGAGGAATTTGGGTTTGGGGATTGGTATTCCAGAGGATAGAACCGCAAAGACGGAAAATCCTTTATCCAATGCGACGAGTGGTCCATTGTTCGGTTCGGGATCAGGTTGTTCCTCTTTCACAGTAAGAGCGACATACCACCGATCTGCGGTTCGTGAAACCGTAGCACTCAGTATTCTGGCCGAGGTAGGTAAATTTGGCTTTTCTTTCAGACGTAACTTGCCTAAGCGAGGTAGTTGAACCCGTCTTACCCCTGGAAAGATGCGAATCACCCCAGTCAATCGAAAACTGTCCTTAGATTTGCCTTTTTTCTTGAACTTAGGCAACCCTAAATAACGAGTAGTTTGCTTCCTTTTTTTTTGGTGTAGATTAGAGAAGAAATTCTGATAGGCTCGGTCTAGGTCGCGGAGTGCCTCTTGCGGAATACATTTCGATACCTCATACATCCATGGAAAATTAGTCTGTTTTAAGCGATTCAATTCTTTATGCTGTTTCATGGCATCGGTATATTTAGCTGAACCCGTTTGGGTCTGATAGCGCTGTTTTCGCGCAGCTAATCCCCAGTTCCAAGCAAATCGCGAGATACCTGCACATTTAGTCAAAAATGTCCGTTCTTTGTTATTTACCCGTAATTCGTACCTATACCCTCGTGTACGGAGCAACCATGACCATCCTTACTAGTATCAGCTATCATTACTTGACGTTACTGAATGATTAGGAGCTTTTCTTCTTATAAACCTAATAAACCCCATGATCCAATTCAAACTGGCTCATTTTCCGTTTTTTTAATACCAAGAGGATAATACATCTATCGTATTAGCCATAATCTCATGAGGTAGAATTAATACTATGCTATCTCTATGATTTAAGCTCTATCCCCTTTTTCTTTTATTGGATTGCTTTCTGTTTTCTTCTTTGCCTAAAATCCTTATTTTCCTGTTTGTCTTTGTATGACGATTTTTTCAATTTATGAGATGATATTTTCACACCCTTTTTATAAATATAATTCTCTTCTTCGTCTCAAATTTAACAAATTGTGCCTTTATCTAAGTTTTATTGTCCTATTTTGATCTGAGTGCATGTAAAACTTTCGCACTGATGTGTGTTGGCATCTATAGCCCTTTTGTTTCTTTTTTTTCTGATCTAATGGTACCTAGCGTAAGTAGTTAATGAACCTAAATTTGAATAGCCTCAGAAGTCTTTTTCTGGTGATTTACTCTTTGATTTTGAAGGTTTCCTTACTATATCCCCCATGAAAATATATTCAGGTTTTAGCCT
>JAEOTY010000439.1 GCA_016839625.1 Candidatus Hodarchaeota archaeon | reverse complement strand
ATTGTTCGTTACCATGATTCCAAGTTTTATTCGTGTTGAGACTGCTGAAAGATACGATATGGCACTATAAGCATCCAGTAAATGTGCTTCACGGGGACAAAAAGAACCTCCCAATTGGAAAAGATGATCCATAATCCAAAGACTCGCAAATCCTTCTTGTTCAGCTGTTTTCGCCATTTGCGCTAGTTTTGAGCCCACATTTTCTGGACTTCCCGGCCATTCAAAATGATAAATCTGCAATCCAATTTTCATCAATATGTCTCCATTTTCATTCTGATTTCGACTATAATCACAAGATCTCTGATGCTACTTTTTTGTAAAAATCGCTATTTTCACTAATGATTTACCTGAACAGGTAAGTGATAGGGACATTTGTCCTCACATTCTTGGCACTGGTCACACTTACTCCAACTTTCCATTACAGGAGGCATCCGCCGATTAAGGTACCGAGAACCACTATCCCTTGCCTGAGCATACGCTAAGGGTTTTCCATCTTTTGTTAAGGCAAAAAAAGCAGTTTTGAGACAGTTTTCTTTACCTTCAAAACTTTCTTTCAATGAATACTGTGAGACTAGGTAAAACTGGCCTGGGGGTCTCCAGGATAAGTATCGGGGGTACTCCAATTCAACGTCCTCCTGAGGATGAGGCAATCAAGGTTGAACAGCGCTCAAGATTGTCTTTTGATGTATCCTAAAACGTGAAATTATTACTCTCTTTTCTTTTATATAATTGTATCGCAATGTTATATAATTTACCCAAATGGCAACTCTAATATACTATCTCGTAAACAGTTATCAATATAGGTTATCAATATAAATCCAAAATAATTTATCCAAATCTCCATTTAGGTTAATTGATTGAATTCAAAACAGAATTGAAAAAGGAGAATAAGAAAAAAACAAATGAAAATTGTGAGATTGGGTAAAACTGGCCTGGAGGTCTCATAAAATACATTCATATATAGTAATATCCCTCTTAAGGTACTAGTAAAGAATTATACATTTTCCATTAAGCAGTTTTTACACAAAAATGGCAAACAAGAATGGTCTTTCTTATGTTGTACAACTATCTCCTTGAAATCCAACAAGACTGGCCTTTTTCTAGTCTATCCCGAAAACATCCTAAAGTGCATATGAACATTTGGCGTAATTCTCAAAGTGACATTTTAGAGTTGAGAGGCGAAACAACTGCCCTTGAAAGAGCGATTTCAGACATTGAAAACGAACTGGGAACCATCATTAATATCTTCCCAGAACGTAACAATGTTCAACTAGTTTTAAAACCGAATAAATATTTTAAATACCCATTAGGCTCAATTCTTAACCATTATGACTGTCTTGAACTCCAACCTGTCAGGTATTTCGCTGGACGTGAAATTCGCAATATTTTGATTACACCTGATGCTGTCGGGTTAATCCTAGACGAGATACAGAAAGAGATTCCGGAAATTAAAGTAAAAGTGTTAAAGCTTGCTCCTTTGAAGAAAATCAATAGTTCGTATCCCCCTTATTTATCCTTAGATGATCTAAGGCAAGGCTTAACCTTTAAACAACTAAGAGTACTGACCCTTGCCTTTAATAGCGGCTATTACGAGTTACCCCGCAAGATTTATCTAAAAAATCTTGCAAAAGAGATGAACATTCATCGAAGAACCTTTGAAGAACATCTTCGTAAAGCAGAAAAAAAGATTATGACTTATTTAATTCCCTCCCTGTTGTTGTAATTGGATTGTTGTAGTGAATGTTCAGCTCAAGAGGCTGATCTAGTTCAGAATTCTGAGATGATTCAATAGTTTAATTATTGAATTCTTAATTGTTATGTTTCTATTATTAGACTAATTGCAATAAAGAAGAAAGGATGAATGCAAAGAGTAAACTTTTTGAATCAAAAAAAGCTTTAATTACTGGAGCAAGTTCGGGCATCATATTACAAAATTATATTAAATTCAAGAGGGAATATGTTAATGGGGTCTATTATGTTATACCAAGAAATTTTCATGTCCGTGGAAAAAAATAAAGCAAGGAAACCTTACTTCTATAGTTCCTAGACCTAAGTCCAAGAAAATGTGAGAATACTTCGAGGCGAAAATTTTGAGAGCTTGGTAAAGAAAAAAATGATTTCAGAGAATTATAAAAAGGAGACATCTTTCAATGGATAAGAATGTAGTCTATACAACGATTGAAAGATTTTTAGATCATTGGGAAGGAGTGCGGATGGTTACTTTGAAATTACTGATCTGCTTTGATGACAATGATTTGAATTACCGAATTGCTCCCCATTGGCGAACAGTAGGAGAAATATTTCACCATATAGGAGGACATCAATTTTTTGTTGTTAGAGGGGTGTTTAAAAGACGCTGAGAGCCGAAACTAAATGAACCAGATATTGATTGGGAATGTCATAAAATTCAAACAACGAAATTTGTGAAAAATCTTCAAATATGGTTGTTTGATGTCCAAGCGTTGCTTAAAAAATGGTTTAAGAAAGCAGATGAGACGGTACTAACTGAGATTCGTGATGATAATCCTTGGCATGAAGGCATGCGAGGGTGGCTTCTCTTTCACCATCCATATCAAGATGAACTCCATCATCGGGGGCAGCTCTATGCTATCGCTCGCTTACTTGGTAAAGATCCTCCAAATGTCTTTGCTGAAGAATACCCAAGTTATTGGTATTTAAGGAAGGGGCACTAAAGGATTAAATATCAATAATTTGGAATTTGAGGAGAAGATGGACTAAGGAATTGATTAGAAAATGCTAAACTTTATTTAAAAGTATAGATAGTGAATTAGAAGTCTAAAGAGAGAAAATCATAGAACAACAGAGACTAATAGAGAATTATCAGACGTTAATTGAAAGCTGTAATAAAAAGATTGAAGATGATCACAATAGAATAAAAACAGTTTTTTCAGAAATAACAAGCATTTTGTCTTCAGCAATGACAAAAGGAATTAAACAAGGTTAAGAGAGAGACTTATTTCCAGTAATCAAAAATAAGCGAGCTACACCAATAGCTCCTAGCATATCTAACTTATCCGCATCAAACAGAATCTTGGCCTCAATTGTTTTAGGTTTATTATCCTCTCCACATCTATAGGTAGCAATACAATTACAAATAGCGTCAATCTTTTCTTTAGGATACTCTAAGTTTCGCAAAATATATTTAACCATTTCTGAGCCAGTATTGGTAGTACCAAAAGGGTCTTTGTCTTCATTGGTTTTTGCAATATCATGGAGCAATGCTGCAGCCCTTAAAACGTCTAGGCCAACCGATGTCTCGTTTATTGCCAAATTTAAGCATAGACTATAGACTCTCATAACATAATCCAAGTTGTGAGCGTTACAGGATAGTGTTTTCTCAACAATTAGCTTTAATTTCAAATCTTTCTCTTCCAAAGACATCTTCAAAACCGTTTTAATACTGAGTTGAAAAATGCGTCCCGCTGATGACTAAATATCTCAAACCCATGGCGCTGACGATAAATTTCTTGAATTTGGTCAGTACTTCATTTGTTAAATTTGCTTATGCTTTTGTTTATCTCTCCATAAATTCCTCGGTGGGATAATATCTTTAGATTTTTCAGTATTAATTGTAGAGAAATCACTCCCCAAATTTAAAGAGGAATATAGAATTATGACTGCTAGTGTGGAGTGAGTTTTCCCTACAATCAGTGAAGCATGAAGAAGTCTTATTAGCGTTATACCCGCATAAGGAGGGTAATGGTTTTTATTATGATAATGTAATCATATTAGTCAGTCAATTCGAAAAATTTGAGCAATACAAAGAATAGAGGAACTTAGCATCTTTTGTGTTGTAGTATGAAACAGGGAACGTATTAACATGAAGCGTTTGAGTTTCCTCAAGAGGTATTCACGGTATGGTGCAAGGACCAGACATCAATCAGTTAGCCAATCGTGCTCTTATTCTCTTGTCATTTAAGGATACTGATACCCAAAACTTGAGGTTTATATTGAACCTCCTCGGCACTCGTACCTGGGATGAGAAGCAGAAGGTTCTACAAGAAATTTTTCGACTCATTCGTGAGGGTGTTGTATATGTTCCCAAAGGATTACCTCAATTAGTCGATGAAAGGTCTCGTTTCAATATTGATGACCTACAGGAGATCGATAATATTGATTTGTGCCTTCTTTGCTCATATGATCAATTGATCCAAGAAATTCAGGAGGAAGTAGCTAGATTAAAAATACAATTTCATCTGAATGATCGAGAAATAGAGATAGATGGAGATAGATAGAGATTGAAATTTAATAGGAATCCACTTTTTTAGAAAAGATTCAACAAATTTTCGAAAATATAATAAAAAATCGGGAAAGTAGAAAAAGAGATACCTTGTTTTGATCCAGTCTGTCAACATAGTCCCTAGATCCTGTTATAGCTGATGTTATACATTTATTATGCAATGTCCACGCAAGAGCTCCAAAGAGAAATGTCCCCAAGAGTCTGAGTATCGCGAGATAGTGTCAATTGAACTTTGTTTGGATCGGTCCTGTTAATCTATCCACTAAACCTTCAATTGAAATTCTTCCAAAAAGAATTGGTTCAAAAGTGAATTAAACTTTTAGAATTCTTAAATACTCTATCCACGGACCTACGGATTCTTTGTAACGTAATGCTAAAGTTTCAATGATCTGGAATAAATGGGTTAAATCATGAACAACCCATGTGGCTAAATGTTGTTGTAAAGTGACTTTCCCAAATTCAGGATGAATACCGGTTTTGTTAAGGTCATTAACAGTAACAGAATCTTTTAAAATTTCAATGTTTTTTGCTCGAAGATCTTCAAATTGAGACAATCGTTCCTCAATTCCTAAGTTCTTATCAAACCCTTCGCGATCAAAAGGAAGAAATTCTTTTGAACCATCTTTTGAAAGCATTATTTTCATTCTGGGAATCCAATCAGTTTGTTCACCAGAAATTAGGTGTCCAATGACATCAGATGGAGAAAACGCTTTGTCATGTTTTCGAAAATTTAACCATTTATCATCCAGTCCTCCCAATAACTCTCGTAGTACTTTAGGAGTTCGAGATAATATTTCAATTGTTTCTTTTAAATCGTATACCATAATTGTTCAAAAAAAATTTGAACTATGAATTTTTTTGTATTTTTCTGTTTTCACAGAGAAAAGAAAAACATTATTGGTACCTCCAAGGATTAAGTAGTGGTTAGTTTGAACGGAAATAAAAGCTTATCAATGTTAAAAAGACCGATATTTATATTTATTGTCACTTGTAGTTATCCTGATATAAATACAGAAATTCAAGTGAACATTTAATAGTAAAGATCCTCAGGTAAAGAATTACACTCGTCTAAATAAACCACCACAGTACTTTAAAAACACGAAAATAATTCGTGATTTCTTGTTTAAAATTTTGCTCCACATTTAACGCAAGATTTTGCATTTGATGCATTTTTTTCACGACAAACTGGACACTCTTTAATTTCAATTGTCTCCTTAGTTTCTATTTCCACTTCTGACCATTCTTCGATTGGTGATAAAACGATCCGTTTTTTCTCTAAAACTTCAACATTCCATAAAGTACCAATTTTAGTTTCTATCTGTTGTATAATACTCTCTGGAAATGTTACTCGATTGTCATTATCCATAACAACCATTCTAGTCATATCTAACCTAGTTAAATCAATATCCCGCCCGTGTTGTCCGAGAAATAACCCATCCCGTAATTCAACACTTCTATCAGCATATCCTGCCACATGATTAGAATGTGTGGCAAACAGGAATGTCATTCCAAGATCTTTGTTCAATTGGCGAAACAACTCAAGCAAACGGACACTAGTTTCGTAGTCAACGTTGCCTGTGGGTTCATCAGCTAATATTAGCTCTGGATAATTGGCCATTGCTCTTGCAAGTGCCACTCTTTGGCGTTCTCCTCCACTTAAACGAACAGCAAGTTGATTTTTACGTTGTGCTACTCCCATCGTTTTTAATAGTTCCAAAGTCCGTCTTTTCCTAAATTGATAAGGTACTTCATTTAAACTAAGACTTTTTGCAACGTTTTTAAAAGCAGATAAATCAGGTTGCAAGTTCCCCTCTTGAAAAACAAAGCCTACCGTCTTCCTTCGGAACATTGTTAAATCTTCTTCAGGCGTTTTAGTGATATCTTGATTATCAAATAAAACCGTTCCTGCAGTAGGACGCATTAATCCTCCTAAAATTCGGAGAAGAGTAGTTTTTCCCGATCCCGACGGTCCTACTATGACGATATACTCACCTTTGTCTATATCAAGACTTACTCCTTTTAATGCAACTACTGATGCCTGTTCTGTTCTACTTCGATAAATATGATACAAATTTTTAGCTGATAATAGTGTTCCCAAGTAATCACCTCTATAACTCTCTTACAACCGTAGATATCTTTGCATTTGCTGCTCCTCTTACAGAGAGAAATGTTGCAAATAACATGGCAAAAAAAGTTATTAACAATGTTCCAATTAATCCAGCGAAATCGAACACTATTATACGATTTAATGTGGCTCCTGAGAAAATTGCACTCATGGGTGCAGTAAATATTGCGATGAATTCAAAGAAACCATTAAATAGAACCGATAAACCGATTCCTAGTATTAATCCCCAAATAATCGACATTAAAAGAAGTACTATTGATTCGCTAAACACGATTTTATAAATTTGACGATTTGACACACCATAACTACGAAGTATTGCGAATTCTCGTTTCCGTTGTTCCATTAAAATACTCATAAAGATAAATGTAGCCAAAGTAGCAGCGACTAATGATATTAGAAAGTCAGCTGTGAGAAGCCCAGGTATCCCAAAATCTACATTTTGAATTTCTTCAGATTTTTGAAGTTCCCCAGGAAGAGTCTTTACTGAAATTACCCATGAATTTTCTGTCGTTGCAATTTTCTGTTTTACTTGATCTACATCAGCTCCATCTTTTATTTGTATCAGAAATCGAGAAGCTATAACTTCTTTTGGATCTCCTGTATATTTATCAATCTGATCCTGCACTATCGTTGGTATTTGTGCTTGGGTTGTGTTAGAAAGTGTATCATAAATTTCAACTAAAGCAGAGATATTGCTGATAGAATTAAGAAGAAAATGATCAATCAATATACCAGTTGCATCTATTCCACCTGGACTATGATCAAAAGTACCACGAACTGTAACAGTGCGAGGAATGAATTCATAATTAACAGAGGTCCCATTCCAATGATAAGTTAGAATTTCTAATTTAAAAGGCTCACCAATTTCAAGGGCTTGTTCTTTGAGAATATTTCTTCCCAATAGAACACCATTTGGGTCAGCTTTTAGAGAATTCATTAGTTCAAGTTCATTAGAATCAGGAACTGAATCTTGCTGCCATTTTCCTACTTTTGCATAGATTTCACTATCAATTCCAGTCAATTCAACTGGATCGTTGAAGAGTATTCCAGCAGTGGAACTTAGCGCCATTACATCCTCAACATTTGAAGAACTATTCTTTATGCTAGCAATCACAGAAGTAGAAATGTTTAAGTTTGTATTAACACTCAAATCCGCTCCCACATCAAATGTTATAAGGCGTTGATTATGATATTCTCCTGTAGCACCTTGAATGGCAGCTAAAACACTAAAGGACATAGTTAGTGCAATAATTAATGCCAAACGAGGCATATTACCAGCTTTACGAAATATATTGCCTTTGATCAAGATTGAAACATCTTTTAGAATGCCAATTCTTTTGATTAATGAGTCCGTTTTAGGGGGCAACCAAACAGCCAACCGCGCAACAACAGCAGCTCCTCCTATCCAAAATAATGGAGGCCCTAGTAACGCAAGCAAAATTCCTACTATCTCAAGATCAATGTTAACACCAAAAAAATCAATAAGTAAGACTAAAACTAAAGTTAGTAAGCCTGTAGCAAAAAAGATGAGATCTAAATTATTTCGTCTCAGAAAGTTTTTTTGTTTCTTTTCAGTTCTTCTGACTGATTCAACAATTTCCAATTCAATGAAAGCATTAGCTTTCCCATTAACCATGAAAAATAAAATTAAACAAATAAACCCCCCTACAACGAAGAAAGCAAACTCATCAAAATAAATGAAATCGGGAATTTGTTGGAACGCATAATCCCAATTCCATTTCATAAATCCTGTTGCTGTGCTAATTCCCCAAGCTCCAAAAATAGAAATAATATAGCCTATTATCAGGCCAATTATAGCTAGAAGTAATGTATCAAATAGTATGTCACGTTTAATTTGACTAGGTGAAGCTCCTTGGATTTTTAACATTCCAACTTGGAATTTCCGTTCATGTAATGATAGATCAATTCCAAATGATAGCAGATAAATTGAAAGAATAGCAACAGGAATAGTTAATATCCCATCAAAAACGAATATAAAAATGCTTAGCATCTGAAAAGGCAATAATTGCGCTTCTACGAGATTTGTACCAATGAAGATTTCACTTTCTTTTTCATATCCATTGATCAATCGATTTATTTGGCTGCTTACCGCAACAGGGTCAGCTAAATTGAATTCATCTTCATTTATCTTTAACACTGAAAATCTCATTTCATTCTCTTTTAACGAGGTTAAAAATGCTGTTTGATTCTGTTCATTAACTAAATCTTCTGGTAAATAAATCATACCAGTTGTACCTCTATTAAATGCATCAGAAAATACACCTGCGGTAGCACCAATATCAGAGGAAAGAATTCCAGCAACGGTTACATTTTCTAGAGTGATTTCAGATACAACAATTTGTTTAAAGGAATCATATGAATCTTGTTTAAGAATTGTAAGGGTAACCTGTTTCAGTTCGTTACCTTGTCTTAATCGAGCTGTTTCTGCCAATTCCTCTGTAATGAATGCACCATGAAAATAGGAACTAAAATTTGAATATATTTTTACATCTTTTCCAGAAATCAATTTATCTTTAAATCTCTGTCCTATCTCATCTGAATTAAAGAAAGATTGAGAAAATAAAATTCCTTGAGCAGAACCAACTGTTTGATTACTATATTCAACAAGAAGTTGAGCTTCTAGATAAGCAAGAGGACGAAAACCTCCATCTGATCCCCCTGGCCCCCCTCCTCCAAAATGTGATTCTGTAGCAGTTCTAGCGTTACCATACAAGAGTTGCGCATCAAGAATTTGGGGATTATTTAAAAATTGTTCTCGGTACGCTTCTAGGTCAGAATCTTCAAAAGAATCACCGTTGAAATCAAATCTTATTTCATAGGGAGAACCTGCAATGACTGTATCGTAAACATTATTCATCACAACAGTTGTATAGAGTAATATCCCCGAAAGAATAGACATCCCAAGAATTAACCCTGCAATCATTGATACAGATCTTCTTTTATTTCTTAAAATGGAAGTGATTGAATCTAAGAAGTAAACGAAACGAGCTAGAATTCGGAAACGTCCAGGTTTAGGAAAATCAATCTGTCTAATTGTGTTATCACTCATTTTCAAGCCTCTTGAAATCCTTCCTCCTCATGCTGAAGTTTTCCTTTCCGTAGTATCAGAATCCTGTCTGTTTTTTTTGCAATACTCAAATCATGGGTCACCAAGATAATAGAAATTTGGTAATCCCTTATTATCTCTTTAAATAATTCCGTAATTGTGTCCCCTGTTTTTGTATCCAAATTACCAGTAGGTTCATCAGCTAACAATACCTTGGGATTATTAGCTAACGATCGTGCAATAGCAACACGTTGTTGCTCTCCTCCTGAAAGGTCATCTGGTAAATGGGAAATTCTGTGCATTAGACCAACTTTTTTTAACAATTTTAGGGCCCGTTCCTTGGCATCCCTTTCCCTTACCCTAGAAGCCATCATTGGAAACATTACGTTCTCCAAGGCTGTTAAATATGGAAGTAAATTGAAATCTTGATAAATAATTGATGTAGTAAAGCGTCTTGTCTCAACTAAATTTGATTTCTTTAGATTTTTTCCGGCTATATTCACTAGACCTGTGTCAAATTCTTCTATACTAGCAAGAATGTTTAGAAGTGTTGACTTTCCGCTTCCTGAAGGCCCCATTATTGATACAAATTCCCCAGGTTCAACATCAAGGTTAATTCCCTTTAAAACCTCAATATCCTCAGCACGGGGAATTTTAAAGGTTTTATACAAATTCTTGACTTCAACAGTGGACAGAACCATTCTCTCCTCAATACACAATCAACCACGAGAACTAATTACTCCGTCTTCCATGACAATTTGCCTTTGAGCATACGCAGCAATGTCGGCTTCATGGGTGATTACAACTATTGTAGTTTTCGTTTCCTCATGGAATTTCTTGAGTAAATCCATAACCTGTTTGCCTGTCATCGAATCAAGATCTCCTGTAGGTTCATCAGCGAAAATTATTGCAGGTTGATTAGTAAGAGCTCGTGCAATCGCAACACGTTGCATCTGGCCCCCGCTTAATTGTGCTGGAAATTGTTTTGCTTGTTGATCGATACCGACACCTTTGAGTAGGCTTTTTATTCGTTTTTTCAATTCTTTACTCAATCCAGCTAAGTCTGCAGGTAGGGCTACATTTTCTTGCGTATTAAAGTGGGGTAATAACGCATAACTCTGAAAAATGAATCCCATTTCTTTTAATCGGAGTTCTGACTTTTTAGAGTCTTTCATTCTATGGAGATCCTTTCCACGGAAATAAACTGCACCGTGGTCAGGGGAATCAAGACTTGCCATGCAGTTTAATAACGTCGTTTTCCCTGCGCCCGAACTACCAACGATAGCTACGAATTCTCCTTCTTTAATATCAAGATTCACCCCTCGTATTGCATAAACGGTTGTACGACCCAAATTATAGTTTTTGAATAGTCCTCTTACTGCAAGAATTGTATCTCTATCGATTTCTACTCGTTCAGTGTCTACAGCAGCATCGAGTAATTGTGCATTAAAGCTAAAGAAAGGTAGATCTGAACCAAAGTAGTCAGACCAAATTTTCAACATTTCCGCTTCAACAAAAAGATCGATACTTATTTCGCTGACATCTGTCAAGGCTTGTTTAAAATCAACAACTGAGTCAGCAGTCATAACCCCGTTTACTCCTACATCGAGGTAGTCCCGAATACATAACTGACACCGTTGGATTAACTCGCCAACTTCATTGAGTTTTGATTTCCCTGTCTGAATCTCTTCGGAGATTCTTGCAAGTGCTGTATTAAAGTCAAGTAAATCACTCTTTAAGTTGTATTGTGTCAATGACATATGAGGAATTTCGTATAAATTAAAAATCCGATAGATCAAATTCTCTAGGTCTTGTAATGCGCTTAATTTTGCCACTAAAATGCGCAAGAACAGCTCAAATTTTGTTTGTAACTTCTGATCATCAGTTCTAAAATGTTGTTTCAAGATTTCCTGTTCTAATCTGTGAAGAACTACATTCATTTCATCCAACCGCTGGATAGTTGGTTTTAAGAATGTTACAAAGAAATTAACAATCAATAGTTGGTCTACTATCCCCCCAATATTCATTGGAGTTTCAGCAGTATTTCCATTAAAAACAGGAAAATCAAAACCAGATAGATAAAAACGATATTGTTGAGTTTCATTAATGTCCCAAAGAGTTACAAAGCTCTTTGTGCTTAATTCACAAAAAATCCTTGGTAAATCAATATTGATTTTCTTTAACTGTGAATCAAGTTTTTTGGGTAGGTTAGAATCGATTTCTTTAATAAAATTCTTAACAATCTGAGAAGTTTCATGCAATTCCTGATTATTTTGCAAATAATTTCTGAACCGAGATTCATTGTTCTTATTGTACTTCTCTAAACGCTTGTACAAGGTTTTTTTCTCAACTCTCTCAATCAAACTTGGGTTATACGTTCCATTATCTTTTTCTCCTGAAACAAAAATGAATGAATTTAACTCCTGACTCGCTATGGCATCTTTATGAGTATGCAATGCCTTTTTCAGATCAGAGGCGATCTTGTTACGTAAGTCGAGATTGATAGATCTTAGGGGTTTATTTATGAATGCCGCAGTATATACTTTCATGGTTATTCCTCCGTAAAGGGGCCATATTCAACACTAGATATCTTACCATCAATCATGTGAACAATATAATCACATTTTTCAGCAATCCAGCGATTATGGGTTACTAGAACGAAGGTTTGATTGTTAATTTGATTTATTCGCCGAAACATGGTCATCACTTCTGCACTAGTAGTGGAATCGAGGTCACCAGTTGGCTCATCACCTAATATTATAGCTGGTTCGTTAATTAATGCTCTAGCAACAGCTACACGCTGTTGTTGTCCTCCCGAAAGTTCCAGAGGGTCATGGTATAGTCTATCACCCATACCTAGGTCTCGTAAGAGCATTTTAGCTTGCTCTCTAGCAACAGCAGAGTTTAATCCTTTCAAGAGTAATGGAGTCTCAACGTTCTCCACAGCAGTAAGAAATGAGAATAAATTGAAGAGTTGAAAGATGAAGCCGATATTATCTCGTCTAAACGCCGTCATTTCGTCATCAGAGAGCTGATTAGTATCAATATTGTTGATAATAATTTCTCCTCCAGAATTATGATCCAAATGTCCGATCATATTCAGCAAGGTAGTTTTTCCACACCCAGAAGGCCCCATTATAGCCATCATATCTCCTCGTTTGACTTCGAGATCAATACCTCGGAGGGCGTGGACTTCATTCGATTTTCCTTCGTTGTATCGTTTATGCAATCCCTGTATTTTCAAAATGGGTAGAGTTTCATCATAAACTTGGAAACGAATCCCATCAATAATCAATAATTCACCGTGTGACATTTTTTATTCCTCCAAATTATCCTATCCGACGTATCTAAGAGCCTCCGCTGCAGGAATCCTTGATGCAACCCATCCTGGTATTGCGCCTGCTAGTAATCCAATAAACGTAATAAATGACAAATACGCACCAATTGTCCCCCAAGGAATAACGACTGGAACATCTAGCATATTAGCAAATCCGACATTGATGAACAACCCATTAACCACTCCAATCACTAATCCAATGAAACCAAGAACTAATAGTTCCAACAGGGCTGCTAACATTACCTGGAGTCGTGGGAAGCCTATTGCCCGCATCATTCCAATTTCACGTTTTCTTTCAGCTACATTTCTAACTGAGATTACAGCCATCCCAACGGCACCGATTATTAATCCGAAGTTGACGTAGATCTGAAGGAAATTTGTCATTTGTTCTATCATCTCTAAAGATGATTCGAGTTTTGAATAAAGGGATGTGGCTGTTGCGACGATGAAACTGTCATTAATTATTACCCGATATCCGCTGTTCTCTGTGTTAGTAAATTCCTCTATATCCTTAACGATTGTTTCGACCGCTGGATTATCAATAGCATATTTTGTTTTAATAAGATAAGTATCAAATTGGTCAGGGGCTCTTGATATTGGTGTGACGCCATCTGCTTTCCCAAAGAAATTCGTAAACTCCGAAAATCGCTCAGGTATATAGATAGAACCTAAACTACTTGACATACTATCACTAGACATATCTCCGCCACCAAAAGCTCCACCAAAACCAGAAGATGAGAGAGGAAATCCACCAGCGCGCTGATTATCGAAACGACCACCTATGACAAACGGTTGATAATTGGAAAACCCATAAATTGAAGTATTCATAGGAACCCAAATTTGCATCCCAAGTGGTAGAATAAATGAATCTGTGAAAACGATTGGCCTTTTGATAACAGTTCCATTTACATCTTCTAAGACTTCTGCCTCATCTAGATCTTGGAAAAAACTTTCAAAATCGATGGTATCTGAGCCAGCTAGAAGTTCCAGATCAAATGAAACGTTATAGGCTGACATTTCATAAGAGGGATCAAAAAAAGCATCCCACGCTTCTTTAGAAAGGTCTAAAAGCTCTTCGTCAGTCATATCAGAGCCAGAAAAGCCAAAACCTGTGGTCGACATTCCTTCGAGCCTAATGTCATCAGGAAGACCTCCGAGGTAGAAATCATATCGCCAATCATCATCAGAAGCATTTGTTGCACTACCTCGTATTTGATCTGAACGTAGTTCAGTAAAACCAATGGGAAGAAGATGAGATTGGGGATTAAACTCTGGACTAAACGGATCCTTTGTTGTCACAAATTTTGTAAAATCAGTTGTTGTCGAAAAGGTTTTCAATCCAATAACGTCGGTTATACTAGAATCGAGGTTATATAATTCTTCTGTATATGACGTATCATCAAGGACTGCTTCAGGTTTACTCAAAGTCACGAATAAATCAATACCACGTGAATCTTCTTCAGATTGTCCAATTGAACTATCAATATTGGTTGCTACCAGAGAAGCAACAGTAACATTTAGTGTCAAAACCACTGCAAAAATTGCAAACGTGAGAGTGGAACGTGTTTTATGAGAGGAGATGAGTGCAGGAGCAACTTGAGCCACCCCTTTAACACCACTGATCTTGATCAAGCTACCCCTTAAAAATCGCATCAACAGTGGAAGATTCATTCCAACAATCAATACAGATCCTATAATGATTTCAACAATACTGAAAATTAAAATATCCAGTGCTGCTCCTGACATGTCTGATATCCATCCTTCACCCATTGCAACAACAAACAAGAAAACTGGAGTAGCCCAAAGAACAATAGCTGTGAGGTTAAATGCCTTAGTGCGATCAATGAAGCGTGATAAAATAATACCAAGACCTGAAAATAGGAAACCAGCACCAAGAAGAATGTTTTCCCATTCAGCAATGCTATCCCAGCCAGCTATTAGCCAGATATAATCCAAATCCTCGTTGATGTTTGGATTATTATTTAAGAGGAATACAATTCCTAGGATGCTTAGAAGTACCCCTAATAAAACCAAACTTCGACCTGATTTTTCTTCAAAGACTATTTTTATCCCTCTCAGGGCTTCCACAATATTTACGCGAGAAGCTCTTAAAGCAGGGAGAAGTCCCGTAAGGATACCTAGTACTACCCCTATTATGACTGAAAAAACTACTACACTTTCTTTAATAACAGGTTGTACACTAGCACTCCCAGTTCCAAATAAACCTACTAAATATAGCGCTACTATCTGCCCGAAGATTAATCCTCCAAGTAAACCCAATATACCTCCAAAAAATCCTTGAAAAAGCGTCTCAAAGAGCATAGAAAGAAAAATTCCTCTTCTTTTCTCACCAACTGCTCTCAATACCCCTGTCTGGAACTCTCGATCCTCAACAGACATTAATTGTACATTTGTGATAAGAAGGACACCCGTTATAATGATAAGGAGCCCTAATACATTCAGAAAGGCTGACATCATATTAAACATAAAATCGAGAATACCAATGAATGTTAATCGGGTAGAATCTATAGCAAAGACATCAAATAGTTTATCATTTACTGTTTTTTGAGGTAATACTTCTTCTAAGGCATCAAATCGTTCTTGAAGATAATTTTCATCAATTGGAGAGGAAAAATGATCAGTTTGAAACGCTATCAAATAAGAATCAATAATATCTTTATTCCGAGAAATGTCTTGTAGACTTAACCACTCTTGCAATCCCTCTAATGAAAAAACAACACCTTGATTCGCAGCTCCAATTCCAGGTATTTTAGAATCATAAATTCCAACAATTGAGAGTTCAACCCTTTCGATGCTAAATTCAACAGTAAAAATCGGAAGACCAGTAGTAGAGTTAATTATGGGAAGACCAGTCGTTGAATTCACCATCATCTTGAGTGTGAGGTTGTTGAATTCTGTAGTCAAAGTAACTGGTAGTTCTGAGCTTTTATTTAGTCCTAGATCTTCAGCTAGACCACTCGAAATCAAAACGCTAGTATTATCATCTAAGTAAGTTTTGATATTCATTTCTTCTCCTGATTGCCAATCGTAGAAAGATCCGAACTCAGCAGGATAATCAACGGGAATGCCTTTCATTATGGCTGCTGGTTCAAACTGAGAACTGACCATAACTGGTCCACTTGATGTTAAATCAGGCATAATCCAGAATGTGTCAGTCGATTGTCGTACTAGTGCAGAAATATTTTCTTCATCTGCTGCAGTCAAATATCCTCCTGTGGCGTTTGAAATGCGTATGTCAATCTCCCCTTCCCGTACGAGGAGACTTGTGAGGAAAGCTTTCTCCAAGGTATCCGTAGTAATTTGAATACCTACCATTAATGTAACACCTAACGTAATTGCAAGGATTGCGCTCAGGTTCTTTGTTTTCCTTCTCGTCAGTGATCGTTTTGCAATCTTTAAACTAGCTGTGAATCCCATAAAAACACCTTATTGGTCAAAATTCTTTGTTTGTTGGACAACAATTGTGCCTGCTACAAAATCCAAAACCCTTTGTTTCCTACCCCTTGTCTTTTCAGATAATATACCAAATAGAATATCAAATGGTAGAAATCCACCTGCCACGGGAACCTTTGTGATATTACGAATGACTGATTGGGTCCAAGTAATTTTAATGCCTGATTCGTGGACAACCCTTAATCCTAGCAGTCGTTTTCCAGGAGTAGTAGAGTAGGTTTTTTCTAAAACAATAAAATAGAACAAGATAAACAGAATGAATGGAATACCTATGAATAAAAAGCCAAACGAAAAACGGATACTATAATCTAATGATATATCGTCAAAATTAAAGTCTATCAAGAGATGTCTTATTATACTGTAAAAGAAGAGTACTCCACTGATCACTACGAGATCAATAAAAGCTGCCAGTAATCGTGTTCCCCATCCCGCCAGGTGCGTTTTCCAGTCGTGAGCAACGCTGATATTCTTAGCTACTTCAACAGGAGAACCGAACACGATAGATGGTGGTCGTTTATCAGATCCCACGGCATCTAGAACATCACTTCGCAGCTCTGCTAATACTGGTGCTTTGATTTTCTCTGGATAAGGAAGTAGATCACTAATTTCCTTGATGTATCCGTCAATTGGATCTAATACCAGATGTTTAGACATTTTCAAATTGACCTCCTCGATTTGAATCTTTATTAGCAATCTCAAGCATCATTTCAGTGAATTCTTTGATAGACATATCTAATCGTCTTAAAAACTCCTTTCCATTAGCAGAAATTTTGTAAAATTTGCGATTGTTTTCGTCTGGTTGACTAACAATTAAATCATCCTTCTCAAGTTGAGTGAGAATAGGATAAATGTTCGATCCAGCAATGGAAATCAGACCGCTTGTAAATTCCATAATTTTTTTTGTAAGAAGATATGGATAACTTCGTCCAACTTCTGCGAGTGTAAACAAAATCAAAGGCTTAGAAAAGCCTTTTTTATACTCAGTTTCCCACTTCTGAAGGAGTAAATCGTTAGACAAGCAAATCAGCTCCAATGGAAGCTTTCCGGATATCCGTATATAACTACACCTATAAGTGAATACATGAGTATATATAGTCATATATCGCGGTAATCGTAATAATCCAAAAGTTACTCAATGAAAGAATTCCCTGATTTCTTCCCCTTTTTTAGTGAAATATCGGTTGATTTTCACTTAAACTGCTATTGAATCTGTTAATCAACGTGTTTGAAGCATTGAGGTAATTAAATACCTTCTTACGCCAATTTGTCTTCAATATGATGTCAAATTTTGTCTTATTTATGTCTTGATATCTTAACAAAGTCCAATCTGAATGTTTTCCAAAAAATCAATTCAGTTCATGATGATAAAAATGTTATTTAAACAAGTGATAAATATAGACATTGTCACCAGATTTCTCACTGTAGGAAGGATCTTCATGGTAACTATAAACGTTGAGAAAAAACCAGCTGCTATTAATGGTCACTCAATTGAGTTAGAAAAACTTGTCTCACAGCTCGAAGAAAACCGTTTATAGTTACTAAACTACAGTAATCCGAATTTTGAGTAAACTAATATGGCTATTAGTCTTTCATTTGTAAATGAACCATTTCAGACAAAACTAATTGACTCGTAAGATATTTCAAAAAAATGGTGAAGACTGTGTTTCTGCAAGATTTAGTGATTAAAATCTTTGGTGGAAGGACAAACAAGGCTAAAGGCGAAGCATTAAGTCTCAAAAAAGAAGATATAACTTTTACATTGGCAAGAAAATTGGCTACTCCTATTGTGGATTTAATTTACCCTATAAAATTCATTACTCCAAATCGGGTCACCTGGTCAGGATTCTTCTTTGTTTTTCTTGCATGTATTATCTTAATTTTTTCAGGTGGAAATCTTTTGTTTCGCTTCATTGTTGTAGTTTTATACTGGTGTTCGGCAATTCTTGATGTAATTGATGGAGAATTAGCCAGAAAAAGGAAATCAACTAGTTTAAATGGAGCGTGGTTAGACGATAACTTAGAATACTTAAAGGCAGTAGCAATTCTGCTTGCTGTTGGATTATATATTCAGGATAGCGAGGGAAATTTTACTTTACAGATCGCTGAATTTATGTTATCCTTTAACACATGGTTTATGGTGGCTATAGTACTTGCTGCAGGATCAACGGTGACGATTATGGCTCAGTCAGCCAGTAAGATAATGAAAGCCCCAGCACCAATAGGAATGGGTCATGTTTATGTTATTGGTTTTTCGATAGTATTGGATATATTGGATTGGCTAATAGTATTGTACAGTATCGGCAGCATTATAGTAATTGTTATAATGCTAATAGAACAGACTTTTTTTTACAAAGAGAACATAACTTAATGAGAAAAAGTAAACCAAAAAATCAATTAATTTTATTGTGATGAGTAGAAAATATTATTTAAACAAGTAATAAATATAGACATTGTCACCAGATTTCTCACTGTAGGAAGGATCTTCATGGCAACTATAGAAGTAGATAAGAAACCAGCTGCTATTAGCGGTCACTCAATTGAGTTAGATAAACTTGTCTTACAGCTCGATTCAAATCTTGAAAAAGGATTATCACAAGAAGAAGCTGCAAAGAGGCTTGAAAAATATGGGATAAACGTTATTCCAAAACCTAAGCAAAGCTTTTGGCAAGTGTACTTAGCTCCGTTGTTAAACACGTTAATAGTTATTTATTTAATCATGACAGCTTTCATACTTCTGTTAGCGCTTGTTTATCTGTTTATTAATCCAGAAGATACTTCTATTTGGTTTACCGCGTTGCAATGGATAATCATTGTTGGTGTAAACTTCGGTATTGCAATCATCCAACAAGCAAGAGCTCAGAAAAAGATTGAGGCTCTTCATAAGATGGCCGCACCAGAAGCCAGGGTCTTTAGAGATGGTAAAGAAATGGAGATTCCTACCGACAACGTTGTCCCTGGTGATCTTATTCGAATTACTCAAGGAGATAAAATTCCTGCAGATTCCCGTATAATAAAATCAAGCTCTTTACGTGTAAACGAATCTTCATTGACGGGTGAAAGTGTTCCAGCCACGAAAGTAGAATCAGGTGAAGCAGCTTTTGATACTGATACTCCTATAGGTGACAGAAAAAATATGCTTTTCAATGGAACTTTTACTACAATGGGTTCTGGTAGGGCGCTAGTTGTAAATACAGGTGGTAACACAGAATTTGGTAAAATTAGTCTCGAATTAGAAGAATTAAACACAGGAGAAATTCCTATCCGCCAAAAGGTAAACGTTATTGGTAATTATTTGGCATTTGGAATGTTAGTTATCTTTGCTATGCTTCTTATTTATCAAGGAGCGGTGATTCTTAATGAAATTGAAGAAGGGGTGATCCCTACTGATGAGCCAATCATTCTTATCGGTGTAATCATTTTCTCATTAAGTAATATCATTATCAAGGCAATGAGTGTTGTTCCGATTAATATTCCCTTGTTAACAACGATTATATTGATTACTGGCGTCCTTGCCATGGCAAAACATAAAGTAATCATTCGAAATTTAGCTTCGATTGAAAGTTTAGGAAGAATCTCTGTTTTATGCTCTGATAAGACAGGTACCATCACTGCTGGTCAAATGACTGTGAAGAGAGCTTGGGATGCTACAACGGATACACACTACTATGTTACAGGTCTGGGGTACTCGCCAGAAGGAAAAATAGTCAAATCTGAAAAAACCGAAAGGATTGACGAGAAAAAAGCGAAAACTTTTACCGCAGAACCAATAGATCCTAACTCTTCTTTAGGAATGATGATTATATCTGGTATGCTAAATAACGATTCTGAAATCATTGAAGAGTTTATTGAGGCAACAGGGAAAAAAGCTTATGATGCAACAGGAAGCCCAACCGAGTCAGCACTTTTAGCATTATTTAACAAGACAGGGATGGAAAGAGATAAAATCAAAGAACATTATGAGCTTTTGAGAGAATATCCTTTTGATTCATCCTTGAAACGAATGAGTAAAATATTCAAAACCAAAGAATCTGAACATTTCGTTTTCTGTAAAGGTGCCACAGAAGTGCTCTTACCAAAATGTAACTTCATTGGATTTGGGACGAAGACAGAAGAAGCATTGAAAGATGATGGTAAGAAAAAAATAATGAATTACGTTGAGAACTATGCTGGTGAAGGTTATAGAATATTATCTTTAGCGTATAAAAGAATAGAGAAACTTCCGCAGAAGGGAGAAGAAGAGCGGAAAGAAATGGAAAGCGACCTTTCTTATTTAGGTTTTGTTGCTGTACTAGATCCTCCAAGGGACCGTGTTGATGAATCCGTAACCGAAACCTTACGAGCTGGGATCGTACCCATTATGATTACAGGTGATTCACCTGTGACTGCATCATCCATTGCTAATAATGTAGGAATGGTTTATCATGATGATCATCAGACTCATGAAGGAAAGATGGCTTCCCAGCTAGCTGATAAAGAATTTGTAAACACACGAGTTTTTGCACGTGTGGCACCTCAAGATAAGCAGATCATTGTTGCACGTTATCAACAACAAAGTAGAGTCGTTGCAATGACTGGTGATGGGGTCAATGATGCATTAGCGTTAAGCATGGCAGATGCAGGAATAGCTATGGGGATCGCAGGGACAGAAGTCAGTAAGCAAGCTGCTGATCTTGTTATTGCAGATGATAGTTTTAATTCCATTGTAACAGGAATTAGAGAGGGTCGTGCTCTTTTTCAAAGGATTCGTGTCATTATCTTTTTCTATATTTGTGCTAATTTAGCGGAAGCTGGTTGTTATATTGGTGCCTCATTTATTTCTGGTTTTATTCCTGGTTTTGAATTAATGGATCACCTTCAGCGAGCTTATATTTTTGGTATTGCTCATACTTTTCCTCCTCTTGCCTTAATCGTCGATGGCATTCCCAAAGATATCATGGAGAGAAGTCCAATTGACACAGCTGGTATATTTAATAAAAAATTAGCTATAACGTTATTATTAACTTCAATTAGTTTAGCAACTGTTATCTATGTTGTCTATTTCGCAACTTATTTTGAATTTGTTCCTATAAATGATACCAACCAAGCATTCTTCATTCCTGTTTTTCAGAATGATATACCTCTCCCTAATTTAAGACCACAACATTGGAATCATGCCAAAGCACGGACGTACATGCATACTATACTCTACCTTGCTATCCCTCTGATTATTCTCTCAATTCGTCGGATTGATAAGTCTCTCTTTCGATCAATCAAAGAAGATTCTTATTGGTATACATATGTTTTAGCGTTTTCTATTTTACCTATACATCTAATCCTAATGTATATTCCAATCTTTCAGGAAATTGTCGCTGGTCTCGGTGTTTATGTAGACATTATTGCTCTAGATCCTAGTGATTGGCTATTATGTATCATAGCTGCTCTTATTCCATTATTTGTTCTTGAAATAACTAAATGGATCAATAGAGTAAGAGGCCAGTTCTATTAGGTTTAGAAAATAACATTTAGAGAAGAATAATTTCTCAAAATTCTTCTCTATCAAAGTTCCATACCTGCTTTGGTATTTTCTTTTCTCCATAATTTCCGATAATGTATCCCTCCTGACTTCTTATTGATTGGAATCTTCTGAAGATCAGAAGTCCAATTCTTTTCTATTTCTTGTGCTTCTTCAAAAGCTTCTTCAGTCAATCCTCGAAGGATCTCAACTCGTTGCTCAGGTGACTGTGATTTTGCTTTTAAAGTCGTTTCCGAAACCTGCTTAATCCATTTCTCTTCATAATGTTGGATATCAGGTTGTATGATTCGCATTCTAGCAGGATAATCTAACAGAATGGCTCGATGCACTCTTTCATGTTGCCACCACAAGCTATCAGGATTATACTCAT
>JAEOTY010000438.1 GCA_016839625.1 Candidatus Hodarchaeota archaeon | reverse complement strand
CAAATCGAGTATGGCCGTTTTCCTCGATAACTCCAACCATCTCGTGTTTCGCTTTAGCCACCCATTTGGGAATATCCCGAATGGATCCTGCATCTTTACTCCATACTTCGTAGATTTTTCCTACTTCGCCTCTCTTGATAGCTTTGATTAATTCCATCAAGGGGCCAGGACAATAACTTCCACGAGCATCAATTACTTGATCAGCACTAATTTCTAAACTCATTTTCTTTTCACCTCTAAATTGAAATAACTCGATCAGCTTTCATGGCTTCCTCTGCTAAGGTATTTACACCAGCAATATCATCCACAAAAGGCAACAGATCATCTTTCTCCAACCCTAGAATTTCGGTGATTTGGACACAAGCCACAATTCGCAGTTCACCGAGATCCTTCAAATCCTCCAGTAATTCTTTCCAATGAACAAGCTTTCCTTCATTTCTGGCTTGATTAATTTTTTCAGAAACCTCTGGAAATACACTCGTAACATCAGGTTCTGGAGAAGCGTCTTTTTTCAGGGCATACACTGCGTCATGCATAAAGAAGATCATGACTTCATAATCACTTGTGACAGCACCTGAAGCAAGTAGAGCAACAGTCTGAAGTTTGTCTGTTGCTCCAGAATCACATACTAATAATAATCTTGACATTTTTTTCTCTTCCTTGGAAAAAGGAAAAAGGGGAATTACATGAATAAGGTAATATCAGCGTCTTTGGCAAACTCTAAGAATGAAGCAGCGCCACCAAGTTCGCAACCTTCGATAAGCTCTTCTTCTTTAATTCCCATTACGTCCATAGTCATCTGACAACCAATCATCCTGACTCCAGACTCAAGGCATATATCACGAAGCTCTAAGAATTTGGCAACATTAGCTTTCTTCATCCAACGATTCATCATCCAAGTGGCCATACCAGTCATTCCTGGAATCATACCCACAATATTAGGTACAGGCATCGGAGCAGCTGGATTAGCAATGGGACTAACTTTGAGTTTTTTGCTCTTCTTTTTATGAATAAGATTCAATCCATAAAATGTGAAGAAGATCGCAACTTCCATATCCATTGCAACCGCTGTTGAAGCGAGAATTGCTGGGGGATATGCTGCGTCGAGAGTACCTTTAGAAGCGATAATCGCCATTTTTTTAGGTTTATCTACACTTGGTAGAGTCATACTTTCTGATATAGATTCAGTCATACTATCACCATTCTACTTCTAATTCAGTCTTCTAACAAGAAAACGAAAATCCTTTGGACCACGCTCTTCAGCGGATACCATTTCCTGACCCGTGGTGCGAGCCCAGGCAGGAATATCAGCCATACTACCGGGATCAGTAGCTAAGATTTCAAGAATTTGATTGATTTCAAGTTCTTTCAATGCCTTTTTTGATTTCAAAACAGGCATAGGACAGGATAAATTCCGTGCGTCTAACGTTTTGTTTACTTCAGACATTTATGCATTCTTCCTAATTGATAATACAAACAAGGATTATTTGGCAAATTTTAGTTTTTTTCATTGTTTAATGTGAATAGATTTCCCCTCTGAGTGAAAGTTTTTTTGTGTTCGGTGTGTCCATAATTAACGTGTAATTATGATGATCTTAATGAGGATCGGTGACATATAAGGGGAAAAACTATCCAATGACCAAATGGTTAATTTGATTTATAAATATTGTCCATATGGTCAAATTATAACTAAAAACTTTTCCGAATGTTCAATGTTTGGACACTCTATGATTACATTATGATTGAGAAACAATTACTAACACACTCAAAAAAGAAGAAAAGAATAAAAACAGAGAAAAATAGGAAAACAGATACTTAAGTTGTCACTTCCCACATTTTTAGTATATCAAAGATTCCAACTATTCATAATTGAAGACTATGGCCTTTCCATATCAGAAATCAGGATCTATTCTTTTGGAAACAAGATTCCGAATTTTTTAGTGAATGTCACTTCACTGAAAATAACTCATAAATAGGAAGAATACCAAAAATATTCTATCTTAACATAACAGACGAAGAGTGAAATAGTGTATAAAATGATTCAACAAAGAGACTTTATAATCTATTTAATGTTCTTCCTTCTTCTCTTCTCGCTCTTAACCAAGATGATTGAGAATGATTCTCCAGTAACAACATCAACCACAAAAGAAGAATTTAAGAGTAGAGCCTCTCTACGGGTGGAACAGCTTCTTCTGTTTTCTTATGTAGAAAATAGTTATAACTAGTATTTTTGGAGTGAAAGGTTATTACAGTATTTTGCATAAACATGCAGAATACTTTTAAGCTATTGCTCAAAATGTATAGCAGAATCATTCCAGATTCAAGGGGACTCTATATGAAATTACACAAGAATTTCATACGTATAATATTTTTAATGACTCTTTTTCTAATAACATCTTCATTCTGCAGTCAAAAATTCTTTTTATCTGAGTTCTCAACAGATCAAACCAATTCTATTCTCCACCTGAATCCCATTGCCTCTGTTAAAAGTTTAACGTCATATACACCTCACCCAACGATTGACATCGATCTAGATAGTGATTTTGGCCCCTCAGTCTATGATTTTAATGGAAGTGGTACAATTAATGACCCTTATAGAATCGAAGACTTCAACATTACCGAAAAGGCTTCAAATCTAATAGACATCCAAGACACAACTGTTTATTTCAAGATCTCTAATTGTTGGTTGCGTGGCAATAATTTCATTGGGATCCGCTTGAGAAACATCAAACACGCGATTATTGAAAATAATATTATCAATAACTGTTCTGATGGTATAAAATTAGATTTTGCTAACTCCAATATTACAATTAAGAATAATACGTGTGAATACAATACAAATTATGGAGTAAATTTGGGTGGTTCAGATAACAATACCATTCAGAATAATACTATCCGACATAATGATAACGATGGTCTGCTGTTATTGGATTCTGAAAATAACACTATTATTAATAATACAATTACAAACAATCGGTATGGGGTTTACCTAGATGGAGATGGTGCTTATTTAAATCTTAACAGAGTAATCAATAATACGATAACTAACCATACTGATTATGGTATCAACGTACAGCATGGTAATGACACAATTATTACTAATAATACTATTTCTCACAATTCTAAATTTGGAATTAATCTACGTTATGGTGAAAACAATACCATCACAAGAAATACGATTCTATACCATACTTCAATGCCAGGTATATCCGTATCTTATATGTCCAACTGCACTTTCGTGGATAATACGCTTTCTAACAATCGATATGGGATTAAATTGGAGGGCTATTGCATTAATCATACCATAAGTAATAATTCCATCAGTAATAGCACTTTTTGTGGCCTTTATTTGGAAAGTAACGCTAATAATACAAGAGTAACTTGGAATGAGTTCTACTACAATTATCTTGGGTCACGTCAAGCCGAGGATCATGGAGAAAACAATACTTTCTGTTTCAATTATTGGAATGAATGGACAAATGATAGTGATTATGATGGGTTTACCAATCCTTATCCTCTCAGAGGTTCAACGTATAACAATGATTCTTGTCCTCGGGCGTATCCTTACAGGAAACATGGCCCAATAGAAATTTGGCAGGATAGTGATTTTGAAACACTTAGGATCCCTGGCCAAGGAACATCTGAAGAGCCCTATCTCATTGAAAACTATTATTTCAATGAGTCTACCATTAGAGGAGCGATTTTTATCAAAGACACAACGAAGTATTTCATTATCAGGAATAATGTTATAACTGGGGGGGATATTCATAATGGTCTTTGGCTTCAAAATGTGGCAGATGAGAACATATCAAATAATCTCATTCATCGATCTTATGTTGGTATTTGTATAGATTCTACTAATTTGACAAACATTCAAGCAAATACTATTTGTTACAATAATAATCAAGGCATTAGCTCTTCATACTGCAATCATAATTATATTCGTGATAATATCATTTTTAATAATACGGGCACTGGATTTCATATCTCCCAAGACAAATATAGCAAAATCTATGGTAACAATATTTCTAATCACAGCCATAGTGGAATTTGGCTTACGAACTGTCAATATACTGATGTACAGCATAATGAAATCTTTGATAATGAAATCAATGGATTCTATATTTACGATTCATCATACAATACATTGAAGTTTAATAATATTCATGACAATGAAAAAATGGGAATTCATTTATGGAACAAATCGTATTCTAATGATATTTGGTACAATAACTTCACAAGAAACTCTGAATATGGCATTTACCTTTATGACCAAACATCAAACAATTCAATATCAAACAATTCAATTTCATTCAATCAGGTTGATGGAATCTATTTTTACAAATCGTCGTACAATAATATTTCATTCAATGAAATCGTTGGTAATTCACAAACTGGGATTCATTTTACTGAATGTTCAGAGTACAATAATATCTTTGGAAATACGATTAAAAATCATAATCATAATGGCATCAGTTTAGCAAATTCTAATGATAATATATTTACCAATAATACAATTCATTTAAGTATCCAAAATGGAATTATTATCATTTCTGGCTCGAATAATAAAATCCAATGGAATAACTTTCTTGAAAATAATGTTGGAGGAAAACAAGCCAGTGACTCTGGAACCTCAAACACAGTTACTAAAAATTACTGGAATGAATGGCGTATTCCTGATACCAATACAGATGGTTTTGTAGATGGTTATTATGGCCTTTGGGGAACAACTGATAACAAAGATCTTTATCCTTTAATTACACCTGTTCTCCCAATATTATACCTTCATTACTTAACAACCCCCGTTGTATTGTCACCAAACGGTGGAGAGACTCTTTCAGGCGCAATAACAATTCATTGGTACGCTGCCATCGATTCAAAAGATCATCCTGTTACGTATGAAGTTTATTATTCCTCTGATGGCGGAACTACATGGAATTTAATTTCTGCGGATCTCACAAGTCATAATTTCAACTGGGACACAACCTCGGTAACCAATGGGGCCAATTATTTCATTAAAGTTGAAGCCAACTGTTCAACAGGATTATCCAAGATTGATACCTCAGATTCACCTTTTTCTGTTCAAAATATAATTTCAACAACTACAACTGCAACTACTACTACAATCACAACTACAACTGCAACTGCATCTACAACTACCCAACCTTCTAGTGTAACTACAAGCACGAGCGCTACTAGTACAAGTACATCTGGTCCTCAACTTGAATCTCCATATAATTGGAATTACACACTGATCTCACTGTTGATAGTCACAATATTTATGACTATAAAGAGAAGAAAGGACTCCTAATTTGAAAATCTGTGTCTATAGGATCATTTTAATCTTCGTTCTCATGATCATAAGAATATTTTTCTTTAGCATCTTCATAATCTCACTTCCTAACTCGATTTTCATTCAATAATGCATGAACTCTTACAGGCGTCATTATAGGCTTTTTTCCATTTCAATTGGGGTAATAATTCCTTATATATGTTTATTTAGTTTAATGATTTCCCCAAGTGAAAGGTTATGAGTTATTTTTTACATCTGGGAGGAGGATAGTCTAATTCAGTCAATAGGGGGAGAAGAGAGAAATGAGCTTAATGAATTCAAGACTTGAACCAAAGACGCTGACTATTATATCAAAGCTTATATGAACATCAATTGGTTCGATATAAGTGGGGACTATTCTCTTTCTGTTAGACTGATTTCTCCCGATGATGCAGGATCAGAGTTCGAAACAGGAGAAGAAACAACGGATGTCCTCACAATTGAAGAAGGGCGATATTTGGAGAGCAGTAATAAAATTTCATTCTCTCTTTCTATATCGTAACAGCCGTATTATGCCAATTAAGAAATTCATTCTTGGTACTTTTTGCATATAGAGTTTGTATTCATCGCCAAACTTCTCAATATTTGTCTGTTCTTCCTTTTGCACGTCTATATAAAATAATACTGATCCCAGAACTCCAGAAATCACGCTCAACCAATGTTGAGACATTAGAACTAAGCCAAGGACCACTAGTATGAACCCCAAATATTGTGGATGCCGAATAACGGAGTAAATCCCGCTGTCGACGAGAATAGTTGTGTGGACAAGGTGTTTTCCCTTTGGCACCCCACCTTTCTCTTGGAATTCGTGCCCAGCCAGAAAAATAATAATAACACTAAATATCAAGAGAATCCATCCAAGATACATCAAAAAGTCGAGACCCAAATAATTAAAGGATATGAAGACCAAGATGATTGGTAAAATCATTAGAGGTGTATAAATATACATTAGAATGGAAATTTTCCAAGAGTTGTGTGTTTGAGGAGTTCCTCTCTCAGACATAAGAAAACATCTGTGCTCCAGTTATTTAAATCTTTTTTTGAACCGAACGAGAAAACATTTCTTAGCCATTTGGATCAAAGATATGACAATCTTTCAGTTTTCCCGTGTCTAGATTCTTCCTTTTTTGACTGTAATTTGCCGACAAAAAGGTTTAAATAGTGGTAGTTCTGCATATAGAGAATGGTGATCCCACTATATGCATTTTGAAAGAACTACCAATAAAACATTAACTCGTGATATTTATAAAGTTTGTGACGGAGAGGTCACAAAAGAAATAATTGGTGAATATTCCCCTAAAAGTACATGGCAACCTAAAGATATTATTGGAACAGTAATTGAAGCGTGTTTACAAAAAACATCCCTAGAAGATGTCTGTGAATCGAAAGAAACCCCCTCCGCCGACCGAGTGCAAGATCGGATAAATGAATTGGAATTAGACCAAATCGACCAATTACTGAATGGTTGGATGAATGAACAAATATATCGACTACGATTCCATAAAAACACTTGCTTGACTATTTCTATTGATTTTTATCAACAATCTTATTATGGTGATCCTTCCCCTGACTGGGTTATTGGAATGAAACGGAAAAAAGGGACAAACTATTGTATTTGCTTCGCTTTAGTCACGATTACGACCAATAAGATTCGTTGTCCACTTTATGTGAAGTTAGTAACGAAAAAGGAATACAGTGATAAAGTAGGTCTATTTACAACGATTTGGTCGAAATTACCATTGAATCTTGTCATTAAAAGAGTTTTTCTTGACCGGTGGTTTAGTGATGACCCCATCATTGAATTTCTGAAGAAAGACGCCTTAAATACGTTATGGCAACCAGAAGAGTTTTAGCGGTAAAAAAATCCCTCACAACAATTCAGGAATGTCTGAAACAGTTAGCTGGCTTTTCAGGCATAAATTTCGAGGATAAGAGAGAGCTGGGGAAATGGGTTCGTAAGCGTGGGCTAGATACGTTCACAGTAAAGCACATAACTCTAAGAAAAGGGGGAACACCGACCACTCTTGTAGCGGCGTTTGTCAGGGTTAAGACTCATAATCGAGATCCAACGAAACGTTGGACATATTCCTTATATCTGTATATAACCAATTGTCGTGTCTCCCCTCGTTATATTGTCAAGTTTTATTGTAAAAGATGGATAATTGAGACTGATATTCGCTGTATTGGCACATTTAAAGCTGTAACGAATAGTACCAGCCCTCAACTAAGATTGTTATTCTTTGGTCTTGCCGTGCTATTTGACCTGCTGTGGAT
>JAEOTY010000437.1 GCA_016839625.1 Candidatus Hodarchaeota archaeon | reverse complement strand
TCATTCTGGTTTCGATATTTGGAAAAAGATTTTGTGGTAGGGTTTTTCTAATCTGGTAATTACGCCCACTAGAATCAATAGTTATTTTCGCCTTAATGAAATACTGACTCCCATTTTTTTCTTCAACGATGGCCCCTATTACACAATTCCCATCAACCTGAGCCTTAATACCTTTGGTTTCCACCCGAACATTGACTCCCAAGTCAATAGCTTCTTTTAATAGCCTTTGACCGTAAAGAAAACGATCAACCATGAAACCATGACCTTCAATAGGTAGTTCTACCCCTACCGCTCTTAAAACCATCGATTCGAAGGTATCAGACACCTCCGAACCATGAGGTTGTATAATACCCACTTCTTTCTCAAGAAAAGATGTAAATGATTTGAATAACCCATCACCACACACTTTGTTACCAATCTGGTCAAAAGATTTAGAATCAACTAGTATTACTTCTAAACCCATTTTAGCACAGGTAATTGCAGAAATAACCCCTGCGGGCCCCGCTCCAATGATTAAAACGTCAACAACATCCATTAAAAGCCCTCAATCAGCGATAGAATATCAAACAATAAATAGAAGTAATCACTTGATAGTCATTATTCTAACCAATCTTTCAACAGCTGAAGTTCAAATTGTCAACTTGATTAACTCATTTTTTTCTGGGATTACGACTGCTGTGTCAGGTAATTCTTTTGTAACAAGTGCTTTGAACTTCTCCATTTGTGTTGTCGTTCCATGTGTGGCCACTGCAATCGTGGGTTTGATATCTAAAGCCATTTTCAGTCCTTTCTCTGGTGAACAGCTCGGTGAGGGGGAACCTGTGGGGATAAATGCTAAATCTGCTTGATAATTCTCTAAGGGCACGTAATCTGAATCACCCCCATGAAAAACGCTCAAACTGTCCCATTTGACGTGAAAAACACTAATAGGAGATGGATGGATGCCTTTGATAGAATTAACAGTAAAATCATCGACATTTATTGGTTTACTAGGACTTGCACTGAATAATGCTTCATTTGGAACCTCATTCTTCAATTCTTCGAAAATTTGTGGATCCACGATCATTTTAGCTCCTGTTTGTTGGAAAAATAGTTTTGTACTCCCTATATCAAAATGGTCTCCATGTATATGACTATTTAATTGAAGATCAAGGGTTGTAATCTTCTCTACATTCTTTTTCTTTAAGATATATTCACATAAATCAAATGCTATTATTCTCTGTTTGGCTTTCAAAAGAATTCCTGCCCAGCCAAAATAGATAAAAGCAAATTCATCTTCCATTAATGATAATGTTATCAAATCACTTATGGGGTCAAGTCTTTTTTTTTCTGTCATTTTCTTATCCTTCCTTTAGATAATCTCTTTGCTGTTAATTCATATATCCTTAATCTCTTTTCTGTGTGGGCTTTTATAATTCATCTTCCTTGTATTATTCACATTTTCGTTTATAGGTTCTGCTTCAGGCTCTGAGCAAACTCTTCTGCATGTTTGAGGTCTTCAGCATTAGGTCTGCCTTTATTCATTCCTCCCAAATATTTCAGGAAACTATTAGTGTTAAAACCTTTACAGGCAAATTCATCTACGATCATGTAACCTTTAAATTGTAGTTTTTCCCTAAGCATTGAGTGATCTTTAGCGACTTTATCTTCTCCCATCATTGCACTAGTGGAGAAAATGAATGCTTTCCTGTTAGTGACTTGTGGTATTTTATCAGCAAGGTTAAGCAGAGATTTATGGTGTTTATCGCTATATATTCCTGAACCGAAGCCGACTAGATTATAATCTTGAAGCTCATCAGGATTTATTTGTTCTGGCGTTTTTATCTGTGCATCAAGAACTTTTGCGAAGACCTTAGCAATTTTCTCGGTATTTTTGTGATGGTATGAAAATAAGACTAATAAAGATTTCATTGGTAACCCAACCAAACCACCTCAATCATTATTTTAATTTTCTTACAAGAGTTAAAGAACAGTTCTGAAGAAACGTTGGTTATCAGTTCATTAGGTTTATTCTATATTCGCAAAAGAAAAAGAAGTGTTACTTATGGCTCCCCCGAATAACCAAAAATCACCATCCGTGTCTACCCAAGAAATACTCGCACTTCTAGCTCCCGGTATGTTGGCAGCTGCAGGTGTTCCTTTAGTCCCATACGTTCCCGATTGGTCAATAATATCGCTCCCCGACATCCAAGTCCATTCCCCCGTGGATGTAATAGCTCCAGTACCACCAAGGACAATTCCAGTAAGCAAACTTGTTGTAATAATTATCAGACCCATCAAATTAATCAAAAATAATGTACCTCTACCTTTCAAAATAAAGTCTCACCCTTATACCTACCTCTTTTTGGTAAATCATAAAATAAAAGATAAGTACTAAAAAGGATTTCACTTCCTAATATGAATACTTTATTGATTTCTTCGAATTGTTGCTTATCTTTGGTTGTAGTCAAGAAAATCTTTATGTTTTATTTATATACCCTGAATGTCGTTTAACAGTAGTTAATTGACATCGTTCTATCTCGGTTCTGCTACCTTCATTGCTATCAGCTCTGTAATCAAAAATCCGTCTTGTACTCTCTTTTCCAAATTAGCATATTGATTTTCACAAAAAGTCATTTCCCCCGTTTTATATTTTTTCTAAATACAGGTGAGATTTCGTTATTTTACGTCACTAGGCACGAATAAAGAGAAAATGGGCAGATAACCAAGAAAATGACTAACAACTTTCGTCAAATAATTCTTACAATTGTCCCTGAAAAAAGGAATACTGCAAAAAATGTCTTTTTTTTCACTACGTACAGACTAAACTAACAATTTTTCGTTTTTTCATTTTCTAGTGGCGCGGGGAGCGCAGAGAAACTTTTTTATAAGCTAACGCCGACTTAATCCCTAGTTCTCATATCAATGG
>JAEOTY010000436.1 GCA_016839625.1 Candidatus Hodarchaeota archaeon | reverse complement strand
GGAACTGTTTATCAATTCCAGCTGTAAAACTTGTACCTGTTGTCGAACCAAAGAAAGAGATGGTTGTTGCTAAAATAATTCCAAAAATTATGAATAATGCTTTTCGTTTGTCTTGAAAGACTGATCTGATCGAGAATTTTGTTAATGGGGATAAGTTGGGCATAAGTTTTAATAAAAATCCTTCTAGATAAGATGAGCGAGCTGGTTTGAGGGTTGCCTGAGGTCGCATTGCCTCGATTGGATTCATTCTAATAATTCTCCGACATGCTAGGAGAGAGCCAGTTGTTGTAAAGAGAAAAATTAAACAAAAAAATCCGAGTGCTGGGAACACTAAGAGAAAAGAAGAAATTTGAGGAATATTCGGTAAGCGTTTGATACCAGCTAAATCTATGTAGAAATCCCCCATGCCAAAACCTATAATTACCCCAAGTATTATTCCGACAACAACTCCTATTAAACCTATTAACCAAGCGTAAAATAAAGCACTCGTTACTACTTCGCGATTAGTGAATCCTAATGCTTTAAAAATTCCTAAAGTAGTGATTTCTTCTTCAACCACCCGCTTAAGGATAATGAAAATCATAACTGCAGTGATTCCTGCAAAAAGAAAAGATAACATGACTGGCATTACTGAGAATGTCGGCGCAATACTTAGTAAGAAAGGATCCCGACCAGTCCTCTGAAGTACAGACTCAGTTCCTATTGCTGTTAAGAATTCCTCCAAGAATTGGTTCTTCCTCGAAGGATCCGCGAAATAAAATGCAATCTGATTCACCTGACCAGAGCTATTCACATGAACATTCCAATCTTGTTCTTTCATCCAAATGACTGGTCCATCCCAAGATGATCCATAGAACTCTGTCACAATACCAGGGGATAGCATAAATTCTGGTGAATCAACCATTGCAATGATTGTAAGATTCAAAATCCCCGATGAGGTGTTTACTTTCAATTCGTCATTGATTTTCCAATCTTGAAGTTCAGCTGTGAGTTTTTCAACTACTGCGACATTAGAATCGGAAGATTCATGGAGAGTATTGGTATATCCTTCGTGATAATATAACTTATCCACAACTAATTCTTCATTTCTAACCGTATAGAGATATGTCGCAACCTGTGATAAAGAGCCTGACTTAGCAACTTGTACCTCGTGATTATTTCGAAGTTCATAATCTAAATTGATATCTAAATCTGCTTTCACCTGTTCAACTAATTGTGTCAGATTTGTTTTGTCCATTGGCTTTATTGTTAACAAAAGATGATGATAACGATGGTCAATCCAAGATGCATTCTCAACTTCAACCCAGTTATAATACAAAGAAGAATATAGGACCGCAATAATTCCTCCAATAGTGATAACTATGATGATCGGTATAGAGCGGAGTTTCTTACTTTTTAGATCGCGCCAAGCTTTACGTAAGAACAATCTCATGTAATCACCCAAACTATACTTTATCAATCGCAGGAGCGACAGTGAGTTGCTCCCAAAATTCTTCTTCTTTCGCAGGATCGTATTTCGATGTTCCGAATACTTTTCCATCTCGTAAATATAAGACTTGATCTGCTAAATGAGAAATGCCAACATTGTGAGTGACCAGTAAGATGGTAACACCGTGACTCTTATTGATACGTTTCAGTAGTTTCAATATTGTGCCAGTTGTTTCTGAATCTATATTGCCTGTCGGTTCATCAGCCAATAAAATCTTAGGTTGTTTCGCCAATGCTCGGGCAATTGCGACTCGTTGTTGTTCGCCTCCACTAAGCTGTGCTGGAAATTTATCCATCTTATCTTCCAAACCAACTTCTACCAGTAAATTATGTGTAATCTCACGAGCGTCAGCTGAAGAGATAACAAGCTTCGAAGCTAATTCCACATTCTCAAATGCTGTAAGCGAAGCTACTAGATTGTAAAATTGGAATATGAACCCCACATTCTTTCTTCGATATTGGGTTAATTCTTTTTCAGAAAGGGATGACAATTCTAAATCTTCAAAGTGAATCTTCCCAGAAGTAGGCCTGTCAATCCCACCAATGAGATTCAGGAGTGTTGTTTTTCCACACCCCGATGGTCCCAATGTAGCAACAAACTGCCCCTGATCTAGTAAAAGATCTATTCCACGAAGAGCTGGGACTGATAATTCTCCCATAATATAATCTTTCGTCAAATCTTCGATTCTAAGTGACATAATAACACCGAGTTGTTGTAATGAGATTGGATATTAATGTCTGGCAGGAAAACAAGTATTGTTTACCTTATAAAAACCACCTCTGTGAATGGTAAAAAGCAATAAAATTAGATTATATAATTAAAATACCAATCTAGTGAATTTTTTCCACTATAAGAGTAACTGATAATTCATTGAAAAGTATCAGGCGTTAAGACAAAAATGTAATTAAGAATACCTGAGGCTTTAGTCCAGCTTCCTAAGTATGATCCGCGAGATTCCACCATGCGATAGTACCAATCAATCCCGAGATACTAGTAAGAAAAAGAATAATATAACTAATAGCTCCTAGTTGTACGCTTTCTCCAGCTGCACCACTGTATAATGCTGGAATCGCCCATGGAAAATATGGTGCAAAGCCTAATATGCTTATGAATTGCGCTATTAATACAGTAAAGATAACAAAACTTATAGGAGCTAGATATCCACGACTATAACTGGCAACAAATGCTACAGGTGTACACAATAATATTGTAAGAAGTGCGGTTATCATAAATGTATAAATACCTTGAAAAATTGTCTCATTTGACCATCCAGCAAGATTAATCATTCCTCCACTTAAGAGTCCTAAAATAATTGAAAGTAATGAGAGTAAAACGCACCAAATTACTATAACTATGAACTTTGATAGAACAATAGATATTCGTGAAACAGGTAGTGCTAGTAAATCTGTTATAGTACGATCAGAATACTCACGACCAAAAACCCAGCTTGTTATAAATGCAAACCCTATTAATCCCGCCATAGCAATTACCATGTTGAATAATCCAAAGTAGGTTATCCAATCAGCATTTATATCCAATAATGATGCCTTAGTACCTAACAAGCCAAATTTTCGAGCAAGATCTGGATTTTTTGAAATAAACATCATCAATCCCATCATCATTGTCATAAATAAACAAGCTAAAATGGTTATCAACAACATCTTAGAACGGCGAATTTTTAAGGTTTCAGCCCAGCAAGCTGCTGTTAATCCTTTCATTTTACATTACCATTGTTCTTGATAGTCCTTAAAAAATAAGTCTCCAGATCTTCTTCTTCCACTTTCAATAATGTTGGCGGTAAGTTGGAATGTACTAACATACGGACAATATTTTCGGGATGATTTATTGCTTCTTCGTCTTTTATTTCAAGATCTCCCTTTTCAGTAAAATTAGCTGTATAACCTTCATCACTAAGTCTTTTCTGAACCGCTTTATTATCCCAGGCACCTATGATAAGTTTTTTCTGGAGAAAATGATCGAATTGATGGGCGGTTATTTCTCGCACGAGACAACCTTGATGGATAATGCCTATACGAGTAGCCAGTTTAGATATTTCACCTAGAATATGACTGGAAATAAATATAGTTACACCCTTATTAAAAGCGAGGTCTCGTAATAGCTCCCGAATTTCAACAATACCGGCAGGATCCAACCCGTTGGCAGGTTCATCTAGGATTAGTATGTCTGGATTATGTATCATAGCTTTTGCGAGTCCTAATCGCTGTTTGTTCCCATGAGAAAGATTTTTTGCTAAAACATCTTGGTAAGGACCAAGCCGAAATGTCTCAACAATAGAATCGAGAGCTCTGGGATTAGAAATAAAACGCATCCGGTTGATAATTTCCAGATTTTCATGTACAGTCAGATCTGGGTAAGAGTAAGGTATCTCCACCAGATATCCGACATTATTCCAAAGATCATGAACGCCAGAATGAATTTTTTTACCGTTTAAATAACAACTACCCGAGGTAGGTCTAACCATTCCTAGGAGCATTCGAATGGTTGTTGTTTTTCCAGCGCCATTAAGTCCCAAAAAACCGTATATTTCTCCTTTTCTAACACAGAGAGATATACCATCTACTGCTCGTACTTTCCCATAATGCTTTTTTAAATTCTCTATTTGGATAATATCATTTGTATTTCGCGTCATTTTCTCAGCCATTTATTAAAAATTCAACCATTCTCATTAATGCTTTATCTATTCAATTCTTTATTATTAAGGGCAGAATTTAACTTCTCCTTGTGAGGCAATCCATTCATCTACTCCAATTTCTTTCATCTTTTTCATATGATCTATAGTCTTTGCATGATTTGGAGCTTGTTTCCCAAATTCAACTAACTTTTCACAAACAAAATCTTTACATTCAAAGCAGTAGGTCAATCCTTGTTCAGTGGCACAGGTTCGGAAGTGGCAATCAGAAGTCCAACACTTATCTGTCATACCTCTACACTTTTCACAAGATACAGAAGTAATGTTTGAATCAATATTTTCTTTGAAGTATTTAACTAGTCCGTCATGTAGTTCATTATCACCATGTGACGCACGATAAATATCACATGCAGCACAATTTAGTCCACAAAAACTGAGATCCCATTCTGGTTTTGTATCTTTATTCATTGCTGTTCTCCACAGTTCGGGAATATTAATCACACTAGTTTAATAATTATTTCCTAATGTTTACAACATGACTTAAAATTCTGAAAGATACTACTTCATCTACTAAGTTACTTTAGAAAAGATGATTCTTTAGATTAATAGCCTTTTTGTATTTGTTCCTATATCAACTTATTTTCAGAACAATACGTTTTTTATAGACAGAAATGACATTTATCATTTAAGTCAAATCTATTTTTGCAGCATTCGATATTTTATGGATAGGGAGAAAAAAATGTGAAGTCTTAATATGTTAGGCCCAATTTGACTCAAAATCTTGAATGTCTAGATTTTTACCCAAATAATGTCTCTGATTACTCTTTTAAGACAAAAACGTAATTAAGAATACCTGAGGCAAAAAATATTCCCAGTGTTGATGAACACTTTTTTATTGATTCATACTATTTTTCTTCTGCTTTTATATAAGTTCATAGATATATCCACGAATATATTATTCCCCAAAAAATACCTAACTGCATTAAAAGAATTCCTTAGTGAGTTTATTTGGGTCTTCTTTTCCCAATTTTTTTGTAAACTCCAAAGAAGGTTGTTTAGCATCAGGATATACAGCATTATTCCAGTAAAACTCATCGCAAAAATCACTGTGATGGAGACTTTGTGTTTTTCTCGCGTGAATAGTGTGTCCCTCATTGTTGCTAGGATGGTCATTAGTATAACAGGAGCTTAGATAAGCAATATCTGGGTCGTTTAGATCTTTTAGAACTTCATGAACAATACATCTATCAAATTTGTATAACTCTTTATAATCATCATAAATAACAATTGTAAAATCTCCAACTCCTAACTCTAGATATTGCTTCATGACACGTTCTCTCGAATCAATTCTTGTTACTTTTTTAGGGTCTTCGTGCATTTCTGGTGGATTTTGTTCTTTCCGTTCTTTAATTAAATATTTAACAATTTCTTGGTATAATTTAGTTGCTTCGTCTTTTCCAAATATATCTTCAATAGTTTTAACTCTATAGTAGGAAAGATGACTTGAAGCCCTTCGAATATTAAAATAGCGTATTTCTATTTCTTCTATAGAGTTCAAACCTTCTGGGAGTTCAAGTAGCTTACACATAAAATTGATAATTACTTTTTTAAGTTCAGGATATTTATTCAATATTTTTAGATTTTGATCTATTAATCCAAGATCAAATAATCCATTATTATATCTGAATTCCTTTATCACATTACCTAATCTTTTTTCAAAAGTCTGTAAGTATTCGTTTAATTTATCAGATTTTAATTCATTGAAATACTTTATTACTGCATCAGTTTGTTCAAAATTACTCTTTATAAATTCATTAAGATTAATTTTGCTTTTTGCTTCTGTATTAAAAAATTTGCAGGAGACTATTTTCATATTTTTCCCTCATTTTTTTCTTCCATAGAAAACCAATTCTTTAAACAAATTGAAAACAAATCTATTTAATAATAATTTTTCGATGTGTGCAAGGAAAATAATGTAAAAACTCAGAAGATAACTTATTAGCTCCATTACAAGCTATTGACTCTGATTTGATAAAATCTGTATCAACTGCTGTTCGGATGTCAAAGATGCGATGTGGATTGCCCGTTGCTTGAGAGCAGGATTTATTTCCCCCTCTAACATTGAGCTAGGCAAAGCAACAGAGATTAAAGAGCTGTGTCGTCTTCGCAATAGCATTGTGGAAGAAATTACCCGTAAAAAAAATTGTATTCACAAGATCTTAGATGAATATCAGCGTAAACCCAGTACCTTTAGCTCTAGTCTAAACACGCACTTGGCTTTACATGCTGTGACTGTACTAGCTCAGGGAGGCACAATAGAGGATTTGAAAGAAAATTGTCATACGACCCGCTTGAAGAACTCTGTTATGAAGAAACAAAAATCTCTGAAAATTTTTTTATCTCCTCCTTTACCCTCAGAAGCTAGGTTAACCCTTGAACTTGCGTTACGTGGGTTGTTAGAACGCGCTCAGGCGTGCTCGAAAATTGACTCCCAACTTGCTCAAAAACTAAAAGAACCGTCAATTCAGGAATCTCTGGGTATTTTGAGCTCTATCTCTGGAATTTCAGGCGTTAGTGCTCTGCATTTGCTGTTTGAAATTGGACGAATTGATAGATTCCCCTCCAAAAGACAAATTGTCTCTTGGGCAGGTTTATGTCCTCGAATCTATAGTTCTGGCGGAATAACTTCCCGTGGTCATATTACGAAACGAGGTAATGTTCATGTCCGTCGGATCTTATTTCAAGCTGCCCGAGCCTCCTTACGGAATATCCAAAAGACACTTTGGCAAGAAATTGATAGGTTAGAACAGGAAATCGAACAGCTTTCTTCTGAATTGCATTGGGGTCATAAAATTGAACAATTAACCTCAATTCCTGGGATTGGGAAACAATCTGCCATTACACTGTACGCAGAAATAGGAGAAGTTATAAAATTCCCAACTCCTCGTAATTTGGTAGCTTGGAGTGGGTTAGCTCCTTCGGTCTACCAATCAGCGAGTAAGTACTACAATGGCCGAATTACTAAGCAAGGTAACCGTCATATTCGGTATATTTTGTTTAACTGTGTTTTACCCTCCTTAAGACGTAAAAATACTGAACTTTATCAGTTTTATCAACGATTACGAAAAACTAAACCATTCAATGTCGTCAGAACGGCTATTATGGCCAAAATATTGCGAATCATCCATCATCTTTTGCGTCACGGTGATACCTTTATAGCTTGTCCCACTAGAAAACGAATCCGTCTACGAGATGTTTCTGCTTGAAAAGATTTTAAAAAAAAAAGAGTAAAAAGGAAAAAGGAGAATTAAGGAACTTCTTTAGCCTATAATTCTGCTCACAGTTTCTTCCGATATGGATGCACGGAAAAGCGATCTGAGTGAAAAATACGTTGCTATAACGATTCCAAGGCACACATTTGCAATTGTTATGACAATACTAACAGGTGATAACTCAAAAATTAAGGTCATACCGAGTGTTGATACCCAATCAAATAGGGCATTTATCAACAATAAACTACCAAGGAAGCCTAAAACTACACCACCGATCCCAGTGATCACAAGTTCCCATAGGATTGTTGTGAATATTTCCCTGTTCGAAACTCCAATTGCTCTAAAATTTACGAAGTCATATTTCCGTTCAGAAATAGAAATCGAAACTATTGTGACAGTAATTGAAACACCAACTACTAATCCAGCAAACAAAGCGAGCCAAACTAGTAACATTGTTAGATCGTTAACAAGGCTAATCGTTTCGATGAGATCATTCTTATTGACAACTTTGTATACTTCGGATTCTACCACAAGCGTTTCCGAAAGTGGATCTGGATCCGAAGTTTTGAAGAAAAGTGCATTCGAATCATTTGTGTTATCTATCCCAGCTAAAATACGTGCTGTGTCGATTGTACTGTAAATCCCTGATCCTGATAGCTCATTTAATATATTTCCAATTAATAAAGTATGGGTTACATTAGAAACTTTTATAGAAATATTGTCTCCTATTTGAACCTTAAACTTAAGAGCTAAATCTTTGGTTATAGCAAGTTCTCCTTCTGTTGGGAATATATCGTTATCAAAACGCCGCATATTAGAATCAGGAACCAACCCTGTTAAACCATAAATACGTGACAAATCCTGTGAAAAACGTATAGGAACTAGTACAGCTGGCTCACTTACGTCTATGTGTCCTGAATTTTCTTGAACTAAAGCCGAAATCTGGCTCTCATTTTGATAATTTCGAAAAATGACCTGAACATCCCAATTCTGGTAATAGTTGATTTGTTGATCGAAACCTGTTAGATAATTAAAGGCAACTGTTGATCCAAAAAACGAGATAAATGTGGCTAAAAAGATCCCTGCGAGAACAAAGAATGATTTTCGTTTATCTTGAAAAAGAGAGCGTATTGAGAATTTTGTCAAAGGTGAAAGAGGGCGAACCCTTGATGCAATTTGTTCGAAAAATGTCGTCTTACCAGGTTCAATCTTGGCTTTCGGTTTCATGGCATCTAAAGGCCGCATCTTGTAGATTTTCCTAACAGCGAATAACGAACCAATTGTAGTCAAGATACATGTCAGAAGAAAATATCCCACTGCAGGTAATAATGAAATCAGAGAGATTGCTTGAACCACTGGTAATTTTTTTATTCCTGCCAACTGAAAAATCATGTAATCACTTGAACCAATACCGACGATGGCGCCACATAAAGATCCGATAATCCCACCAATTAAGCTAATGATCAAAGAATAGAAAATTGCACTTATTGCTAACTCTCGATTTGTGAATCCTAAGGATTTGAAAAGACCCAAAGTAGGAAATTCTTCTTCTATGATTCGTTTTAAAACTATGAATAGTAAGATCGCTGCTATTCCTGAAAAAGTGATGGCCATCATAACTCCCATACCTAACATTTCGAAACCTATTACTTCGACGTACCAATTTCGTCCCTCGATATTTAATACATTTTCTTCTCCTAACACTGTGAGTAGTTCGATTAAAAACTCATTCTTCTTTGATGGATCATCAAAATGGAATGTCAATTGATTAGCTTGTGCTTCGTTATTTGTGGCACCCAATAAATCAGTGTACCGCATCCAAATAACAGGACCAGACCAAAAATCAAAGAATTCTGATGCGGCTGCTCCTGGCGCCACTATATACTCTGGTGAATCTACGTGCGCAACAGTATTTACTATAAAAGGATCTTCCTCAGCCTCAACAGAGATTGTAAGAGTATCATCCACTTGCCAATCATTAAGTTTGGCTGTGTATTGGTCTACTACTGACACATTGGGAGTACTAGATTCGAACAATGTTTCAATAGCACCTGTATGGTAATAGAACGAGTCTACACTCAAAGGTCGAGAACTGTTTACTCCGTAGAGTCGAGTAGTAATCCATGAATCTCCAGCTTCTTCACTAACTTTTACCTCAAGGAAGGATCGAACTTCAAAATCAGGATTCAATCCGGAATTCGTCTTGGTTTGATCTACGAGTCTTGTTAGATTTGATGCATCCATAGGATTAACAGTTACAAGAAGATGATGATATTTATAATCTCCCCAAGAAACGTTTGTTGCTTCAAGCCATGTAAGATAAATATTGCTATACATGATAGATGCAATGCCACCAATAATGATGACAATGAGTATAGGTATAGATCGAATTTTCTTGCGTTTAAGATCTCTCCAAGCTTTTAGAAAAAATAACTTCATTTGTCTACCTCCTGAAGTTACACTTTTTCAATAGCAGGAGCAGCGGTCAGCGTTTCCCAGAATTCTTCTTCTTTTGCAGGATCATATTGGGAGGTTCCGAAAATTTTTCCATCACGTAAATATATGACTTTATCTGCCAGATACGAAATCCCAACATTGTGTGTGATGAGTATCATTGTAACATTGTGATTTTTATTGATCTTCTTGAGTAATTTCAATATTTTTCCTGTTGTCTCGCTGTCAATGTTCCCTGTCGGTTCGTCAGCTAACAAGATCTTAGGATTTTTTGCTAACGCTCTAGCTATGGCTACTCTTTGTTGTTCTCCACCACTAAGCTGTGCGGGGAATTTGTGCATTTTATCTTCTAATCCAACTTCCATTAGTAATTCTTTCGCTATTTTTCGTGCTTCATCCGAGGAGTTGGTGAGTTTGGCTGCTAGTTCTACATTCTCAACGGCCGTCAGAGATGCTACAAGATTGTAAAATTGAAAAATAAAACCAATATTATTTCTTCGATATTGAGTCAACTTCTTCTCCGAGAGAGAAGACAATTCCAAACCATCGAAATGGATCATTCCATCTGTTGAACGATCAATAGCCCCAACGAGGTTCAGTAATGTAGTCTTTCCCGAACCTGATGGTCCTAAAACAGCGATAAATTGTCCTTGTTCGATAGAAATGGTGACTCCATTGAGAGCTGAGACTGTTAATTCTCCCATTTTATAGTCTTTTGATAAATTTTCTATTTTTAGTGACATCGTTTGACACCAATTACTGATTTTTAATTATAATATTTATAAATAGCAGGTAAATAAGAGTTTTCTACCCTACAAAGCATCTCCTTTGGATAGGTAAAGAATTATTTTCAACTAACCGCGAATATAGCAGTAGAATGCTGTTTTTTGAATTTTTGTAAGCAACATAGGTAAACTCTATTTTACCCTTCAAACTCAAATTCTAAGGTTATCTCATATTGTAGGATATTTTTTCCTTTTAGCAAGGGGATTCTACTAGATAATCTTTGAAAGATGTTATCTCAGGATTTAACAACGAGTGTTGCTTTCTTCTCAGATAGAAATATTCTAGCTACTGTTCCTGATCGAAATTCCAAAAAATCCTGTTCAATTCCATCACTAAAAATTATTCCACGTTCAGGCATTTGAGATTCGACCTCTAAAGTTTCATTTGAATTAATCCTTCCATATATCACATTGCTTCCTGAAATCTTGCTTGACCATGGTTCACGTACACAAAAATGTAGATAATCAGAATTCCAAGGTGATGTAAATTCATGTTCTAACAGTGGTTCCAAGTTTAAGGAACGAAAGCTATTAGCAATTCCTAACGCTCCTGTTATTATAGATTTATACCATCCAGTTGATCCTAGACCAGTTGATACAATAATTCCGCTTGAACTATGTTGTTCTTCAAAATCTCTAAATCTTATCACATATCTAGCTGATTGATGTGATTGATGACCAATAAAAATATCATTAATTCCAATAATTGACTGTCCAGTATTCAGGCTCGTCTTAGCTAAAGAAATTTGGTTGAAAGAAGCGTCACCATTTTTTATCATGTTAAGTTGCTGTTTGAATTCGGATGCTTCAAAGGGAAGTAAGATCCCTTCGATACGAGATTTATCGGGATTTAATGCAAGGATTGGTTGTTCGTCTAAGTATTTCGCTGTGTTGACTACCAACCCATCTCTTCCTAAAACTACAACCAAGTTATCTTTGTTAAAAAGAAAATTTGAAAGAAAAGATTTATCTATCACCTGATATTTCTGAGTTTTAGGCATTAAACGTTTTACTTCTCTTAGGGAAGAATGATAGACATCGTGACTCGTTTGATACTCTGAAAAATTTATTCCTTGATGTTCCAAGTAGAATTTAGCTTGTTCTTTTGTATTGAATCGTTCAATTAACTGGTCTAACCAGGTTTTTTGTGTGACAATGATGATTTTTCCAATTTCTTCCAAATTCTCACCTTAATTCTTAAGTAACGATGATAATATCTCGGAAGTTATTGTGAGGGATCCGATTTTTTGAGCGTTCCCTGATAGCTCTTTCAAAGCTAATGCAAGAACAAGTCGGGGATCCAGATCCGCATAAACACCTAGTTCTAATGATTTGGCTTTAGCTAGATATTCCGCTTCTTCTATTGTATTGTTTCCATGTAAATCAATCAATGTCTTTTTCTTTTCTTCTAAAGTGATTTGAGTATTGAGTTCATTTTCTCGTATCTTTCGTTCCTGTTCAACTGCAGCTGCTCTTCTAGCATAGATGGCTTCATCTGATTTCCGGTGTAAACTCTCACGATAATCTGCTTCTAGAGCCTTTGATATCTCTGGAGTAGGAGTTACCGAATTAAATGTTATAGATAAAATCTCAATACCCATCTCCTGTAAAAGATTGGACTCAGGAGTATTTTCAAACACTTTATCAGCTAAAACGGTATTAAGGGCAAGTACTTCTTCTAAATCTAGCACCTTTATTTCTTTTCTAGTGATCATCTGAATAACATTTTTAATCCGTAATTCAAGCTTTTCAGGATCTTCTGATATGTATTCACCATCTTTCGGATATATTTTAAAGTCTAATAATGATGCCATCTTTAATGGATCTTTAATTCTGTATGTTAAGTGTCCTTGGATGCAGATTGATTGAAAATTTTTTGTTACCTCATTAAAGATGAAATTAGAATCTATTGTAGTCGCAGGAATTTTAAAAATGCTACTATTATGATCGAAATAATAAAAAGATATTCCTAAACCCTTTTTCTTTATTTTTCCTGATACAAATTTGATTATATACTTTGAAGGATCACCTTTAAAGAATCTCAACAATCATAAATCACCATCTTTTATTTCTTAGTATTTTATGAGTTACTCCATGTTTAATCTACTTTCTAACACTTAAAAACGTTCAGAAGGCGATAAAAATTACTATGGCTCACTTAATTATGGGTAAAAAATACCTAGAGGGGAACTCTAAAGAAATTGGGAAAATGTTAATTAAGAATCATTTTCAGCTAAACTATAATAGTAGAGGTACTCACGCATATCAATATAATTTTCACGCCTTTTAATAAGGCCTTTACTTATTAAAAGATTTAGAGCACTTCTTATTGTCTTTTGATTTTGAATATGGGTAATATTTATCAATTCATTAATAGTAAAGGGTTTCTCATTATCTTTTAAGACATAAAGAATGAATTTTGCTGTTGAAGTTAATGAGCGAGTATCTTCAAAAGATAATTTAGCCTTTAATTTATTTTGAGGATGCGTATTATTCCTCTTCTCAATAAATGCGATGAAAGCGACTTTATCTGGGGCTTTGCTTAACAAAAATAATTTCTCACTTGTTTTGAATTGGTGATTATCCACATTAATGACAAGGGGGAGAATTGATTCAGTTATTTCAACTTCTATTGTTGATTCTTGAGGAACAATTTGATGATGGGTTGTAATATTCCTTGAAGCTATGGAAATAATTTGGAATACTGAGGATTGAGGGTTAATCAGTGCTCCACCTAGATTAAAACTCATTGCGGTAGAGCCTGTTGGAGTACTAACAAGAATAGCATTTGCAGAAT
>JAEOTY010000061.1 GCA_016839625.1 Candidatus Hodarchaeota archaeon | reverse complement strand
TTCACCGCTTAATTTCCACAAGTCACGGGTTTCTCTATTTATCACTTGGAACCCATCAACGATGAATGGAAGATAGAGCTCCTTTCGAAATAAGTCTAATGTTGTAGGGTGAGACAAAAGAGAAACACTACTGTCGTAATCTTTGAGGATAGATTGGGCAAAAGGTTCACCTTAATCAGTTATTCCTTGTGTGAAGCGTTTAACCATCCCTGCAATTTCATTATCAATAATGAGTTTTTCAAAACTCTGTGTTGATTCAAAATCTAGCATACCTGGTCCAGCTATCATATTAATTCCAGCAAGCCCAGCTAACAGGGCTCCCATACCTCCTTCGAAACCAGCTTGAGCATCGGGGACTTTGGAATCAGACAAATTCATATAAGCGTGTGTAGGGAGATATCTATCTCCTTCTATGATATACTGCAAAACTCAGGGCAAGTACCAAAAACAGAAAAGGTGCTAGGGGGGTTCTTCCTGATATTTGGGGGGACGATACGCTAACAAGAACCGAATCACTGGCGTAATGTCCTAATTCATCAAAAACAGTACATGTAAACGAAAAATTACCCCAAAATAATCCATCAATATTGAGAGTAATTGATTCACCATTCCATGTCTTGTTTTCAATAAAACGACAATCTCGCATAATTATGTAATAAGCAGGATTTTGATCATAACAATTCCATATAATAGTATGTCCTGTCGTTTCTTGTTCATATTCAACATTATTTTGATGTTCAATTGTTGGTGGGGTGGTATCAAGAAGGAATACGCGTTTCAATGTGAATACTTCTATTTCTCCCAAAGAGTTTAATGTGGCAACTCTCCAGTACCAAGATCCATCTGTTAATGAAACATTATGTGAATAACTTTCAAATTCTATTATTTTATCCATAGAAGTTCCAAACAATGGGTCTTTATCAATTTGAAATAAGTAATTGCTAGCTCCTTCTACATCTTCCCATGTAAATATTGGCCTAGGATTTGAGGTTTTCCAATCTGTATCAGGAGAGTGTAATGAGAATGAAGATAAGTTGTAAAAATAAAGAATTGAAATATGTGAGATTTGAGGAGAGAGGAGTTTATTAGAAGTTCTTAATATGGCCTTCCAAGATAACAAACGGTTGGGATAGAGAAGAAAGTGGTTAATATTTGGATTGATTGATTCCCAATGAGATCCATTATCCGTGGAAATAAAATATTCGATAGAAGTGTTTTCTAGTACAGAATGTATAGGAGAAAGGGTCATGTTAATTATTGTCATTAACCTAGAACCAACTATTATTGGTAATGACTGAACTATTGAAACCTGCCGAAATTGCCGTGCTCGGTTCACATTTACTTCAATAACCTCTAATCCCATTATATCATCAGTAAAGAAAGCATGATCACCTGAAACAAAAATATCATAAGTAAAACCAGTAGAATTGTGAGAATAGAGTAAAGAGGGATTCGTACGATCGGTTGCATTTATAATATGCAATCCATCGTTTCCATCAGCAACATAAACTGTATTTTCTACTAAAAACAAACTTATAGCTTGATGAGATGTATTGTATGAACCAATTCGTTTGGGTAAGGTGGGATCACTGACATTGATGATTTCTAATCCACCCAAGTAATCAGTAGCAACATAAGCATAGGTATCTTTCACCACCACATCATTTCCATAATGATATGTAGCTATAGATCCAATATTCGTTGGAATAGATGGATCACTAATGTTATAAATTTGGAGTCCAGCATCTCGATCTGCAATGTAAGCAAGAGACTTGGAAACATAAATACCCCAAGCTAACCCTGGTGTGGAAGCAGATCCTATAAATAATGGATTTAATGGATCAGTGATGTTTAGAATATAAATTCCAGATGCGTTATCCGAAATATATGCAAAATCACCCTTCACAAAAATATCAGTTGTATAATCAAATGCGGGATAATTAGTGGCATAAAATGGATCATAAGGATTACTGATATCAATGATAGCGACTCCACTGGACCCGTCAGCAACTAAAGCATAATTACCAACTAAGTCAATTTCATGAGCAGTTCCAACCGTATTACAACTTCCAATAACTCTTAAATCATTAGGATTGGTAATATTCACTATACTTAACCCAGTTATACTGTCCACGACATAAGCTAAATCTGATCTAATAAAAATCCCTTTTGAAGAGTTATTTAGTGAGACATTGGCAATAGATCTTGGTGGAATTGGATCACTCATAGGAATTAACAACAAACCAATCGTTGAAGATAGGTAAATGTGGTTCTCATGTATCCATATATCTTTAAATTCCGTACCATAAGGAAACTCACATGTTCCACAATAGACTGGATTACTTGGATTTTGGACGTTAATAACCATAAAGAGATCAATATCATAGCGTTGTTTGATTTCAAAATTTGAGGTTATGATAAAAACTAGATCTTGATCAACAAAGAGATTCCAATCATCTCGTATCCAGTCAGCAGCCATCCATTGGAAATCTGGGATCTCATATTGGCTAATGACAAAAATATTGGGCCAACCACGTAAATCAACGATTTGTAAAGCACAATAATCGTGAGTAATGTAAAGAAAATCGTCTCTGACAAAAAAATCATGACTAAATAAGCCATAACCGAATAGAATTTTATCATAAGTCCAAAAACATTCAGGTGGGTGCTTGCCAGGAAAATATGCCTCTACATATGGATAAAATTGATCGAAGCCCTCGCTCAAATTATATGTATAAAGAAATCCTGTACCCCTCTTAAAATAATCATAATTTCTAGTCGTTAGGAGAGATCTGGGAGCATAACTAATTGCACACAAGATATCCTTCCAAATAACTAATTCCCCCCAAACTACCATGTCTACCCCCCAATAACTTTCAGTCATTTTTATTGGTTCTAGTGATTGTGTCGGATGGGAAATATTGACCCTAAAAACTTGCATGTACATCCCTGAACTCACACAAATGATTAAGGTTTGATTCCAAATGGCTGTACTGATATAAGCTTGTTCACCCCCTTCCCAAATCATATCGTAAAAGCCTCTAATTTTATCAAAAGGTAAATAAGTAATAGATACTGAATTAGGGGAAGTAGGATTTTGAATATCAACAACCCAGATATAGGCTTGCAGTTTCATACTTGAATTAGTACCCATCCCTGATATAAATGCAAAATTTTCGATTATTTTGATTTCCATTCTACTTGTGTGAAGACCTATTTTTTGCTTACAAGATCCTTTTTCAACAATATCATTTGGATTAAAAGTGTCCAAAATCTGAAATTCTACATGACTTAAATCATATGGAAAGACACCAAATACAAGGTTATCTATTACTTGAAAGGAACTATAAGGTCTAACCCATGGATAGATATCCTCCTCATACTTAAAATTTGCACCTTGAGGACTTTGAATTAAACCCGATCCCCAACCACTTGCATCAGTTGAAGATTTATCCATAAAATCGACAGAATCAAAATTCTCTTCATAAACACCTGTACGCCCCTCGACCGTCCCATTTAACCCTCTTCGGATGATCAAATTATCAAATGCTATATGTGAATTATAAACTCCAAAACCGATATTTCCTGCCTGTATTAGTGGAATTGAAAATTCTCCTCCAAATTTTCCATTTAAATAAATCGTAAAATTTGTATTATCATCAATTACGATCATTACTTCACCACTAGTTGGAAGTGGAGAAAAAAACTGACCAAGTTGATATTCAGGCTCTGGTACACGTACACTATAACGGATTTCGCCATTTTCATAAAAATCTATGAATCTTCTTCCATTAGGATCAGACGTTAACTCAAACGATAATAAAGATAGCCCAGGATACCATTCAAGAACTTCATATTCAAATTGAATCGTAATATCTTGTAAGGGGAAAGTTACATTTGCTGTACATGTTTTCCATTCTTCAAAAGACCAATTTCCTTCTAGTTTCTGATTTTTAATAAACCAATCTCCCTCAATAATTGTGTAGAGAGAAGTATTAAGGAGAAATCCATCTGGAAGAGTGAAATTTTCATGAAAGATTAGGGAAGACGTTTTTGTTTCAGGCTTATGATTTACGGATGGAAGTACAAGACCAGAATTAAGTTGTATCTCTGGGCAACTTAAGGTAAAAATTAAGATAAAAACAAAAATGCTACTTGTACATATGTGCGTTCTTTGAAATTTCATCGAAATTACAAGAAATTTCTATTGATTTCATTGTATAAAAAGCTTCATGTGCAAAAGGACCGACTGAAAATGTTCACCAATCTCTTCTTGAAGTACTTTTGGATTAGAATAGCTTTCTCCTAAAGAAATTTCACATCACAAAAGGGATTTACACGGATACGGTGCATCTTTAAGTGTATCTACTTATCTTAACCTAATCTTAATAGTTCGATAATTGGTCGTAAATGCTCTACGAAGATCGTGTGCTGTAAACCAATATGTCTTTTCAAGAAAAGAATAACGTTCGGGGAGGAAGGGATCTTGGAACTAGCTCGTGATAGATTAAAGCAATTAGCTTCCTTGATCGAATCGAATTTAGCCGGACTTGGTGACTATTCTAATTATCAAATTCACCTTGGAAAAACTTACTATAATTTGATTTGTTAATGAACTAAAAGATCGTTTTCCAAGTGATAATTGGATTCAATCACTCCTTGATAGAATTTCTAACCAAAAATTATAGTAATAG
>JAEOTY010000435.1 GCA_016839625.1 Candidatus Hodarchaeota archaeon | reverse complement strand
CGGGAATAGAAGTAAGATCTACTGGCCCTTTCAATCGTGAGGATCTGAAAGGAGCTCAAATTCGCAAACTTATGGCGGAAGGAGCTGAATGGCGTCACATGGTTCCTAAAGCCGTTCTACAAGTCATAGAGTCAATAGGTGGATTGAATAGGATACAGGATATTATCCATCAAACTGATTAATTATCAAGGTAAAAACTCGTGTAAATAGTGGAAGCTTCTTTATGCCATCTGAAAATCCTTTTCGTTCTATTGTTCCTATACCTAGAGCAGAAAAACTATTTTCAATAGCATACAATAGCGTTATGAGAACCTCAATAAGGGGAACATCCGAAAATGTTCCCCCTTTACAAAGAATTCGAAAGAAAGAAGCAACTCGTATTGAACTTCTATCTAAAGAATTACGAAGTCGTTTATTTCGAATTGTAGAAGAATTTCCTCAAATGGATGCAGAAATTATAACTGGATTCTACGTAGAAATCATTGATATGAGTTACGGAATAGATGAAATACGAAAGACTTTGGGATCTTTCTCTGGTGCGGCTAATGTCATTTGGAAAATCAAACGTGAGCACCTCGGAGATGCTTGGCACGCAAGATCGGTATTAGCTGCAAAAGATATTCGAAGAGCAGCATTCGGTAGAATGAGATCTGTCATCACTAAGTTGGATACGCGATTAGAGTTTATGGAGACTGTAAGAGCTCAAACACGCATAATGCCTGGCATTGACTTGGATCAACCGACAATCTGTATAGCAGGATATCCAAATGTCGGAAAAAGCTCGTTAGTAAATGCAGTAACATCAGCAAGACCTGAAATAGGAGTATATCCTTTTACAACTAAAGAAGTGACCCTTGGCCATTTAAAAATCCCTGTTTATGCATCAGGTACATCCAAACAACCAATTACTCACATTCCTTGTCAAATTGTTGACACTCCTGGAATTTTAGATAGAACATTGGAAGAACGAAATGAGATCGAATTACGGGCAATCGCAGCATTGAAAAATTTAGCAACTTCTATCGTGTTTATTTTTGATTTCACACAAAAAAAGGCTTTGATTTATCAAGTAAACCTCTTTAATCAAGTTTTTCGTGAATTTCATGAAGTTCCCCTTCTTTTAATATGTGGTAAAGAGGATTTATTTGATGAAACCCAGAAAAAAGATCTTTTGGAATTCTGGCAGGATAACTTCCCTCAGCATAATCTCCATTTGGTTTCGATGAACGACAGTGAAGAACTTAAGAAACTGCTAATTGATTTTTATAAAGAAAATCAGGTTCAAATCCATAAGATCATGAACAAAAGAAAAACTGGAGAAGTTTAATGAAGAAGTTTGCAGTTTGCTTTGGTTATCTTCCCATGAAGGATTATTTGGGATTCAGCAGCCAATTACATCTATCTAATAACATTTTTACAATTATTATTTCGGCATTGAAAAACGCTCGACTAGTTGATTCTGAAATAATTCCCAAAATTCGGTTTACAAGTCGTACTGATCGTGGTGTAGGAGCGCTTAGCCAAGTTGTAGCGTTATATTCCAAACAAGTACCTATTCTCTCTGAAATCAACTCATATCTACCAGAATCGATTCGTGCGATAGGAATGTCGCGTGTTTCTTCCGATTTTCACCCAAGACGAGACGCAGTCATGCGTACATACTCCTATTTTTTGGCTCCTGAAAAGGAGTTTAATCTCTCTCTTGCTCGTAAAACGCTAATAATCTTGGTTGGAGACCACAATTTTCGTAATTTTGCTAAGAGAAACCCTAAAAAGGAAGGAAAAACCATTAAGACAATCGAAGCGGCCGATATCTTTCCAGTTGGGGTTAATACTTACCAGATTCGAATATCCTCCAAATCTTTCCTCTGGCAAATGGTTAGAAGGATTGTTGGTCACCTAAGTGAGCTAGATAATGGCAAATGTGATTCTCAATATACCCAATTTCTTCTAGAATCAAAGACTGTTAAGTTCAAACCAAAAGCAGCTCCACCTGAGAATCTAATTTTAGAAAATGTTCAGTATAATGATGTGCAGTTTCACTATGATCAAAAAGCTCTACGATCATTTCAACGCACATTGACAGAGCATTTTTTGGCAGCTAAAGCAAAAACAGCGCTATTTGATTTTATGACTAGTCATTTTCAAGAGAGAATGCAGTTATGAGCGTTGGTGCAGTTTCTCTTGATCCGAATAATGAGTACAGGGTCAAAATATAATGTGTAATTGATTTTTTTACGAAAAAGACACCTGATTCATTGTAAAAAGGTGTCTCATACGAAGAAGTTTAAGGGGGTGATTGCACTTGATTATTTGGAGATTTAGAGTTTTGATATCATTTTTCATAATGATGTTTTCAGGAAGAAATTATTCTTGATTTCTAAGAATTATAATCTATTAAAGTCTAAGGATGAGAAAATACAGCAATATGGAATAACACTGTTTCAAAGAGGAAAATCAATTCCTGAAATTGCGAAGAAACTTGAGATCAGTCGAGCTCGGGTCCTAAGTTGTATACCAGCTGAATTGATTGATAAAAAGATTAGCGAATTGTTAAATCAAGGACAAAATTATTCTCATATAAGCAAGAAATTGGGTATAGCTAGAATAACGGTTAAGCGGCATTCAAAGAAAGCAAATTTGCTTCATAATCAAACAAAAACAATTACGAACATGTTTCTAGACAAAGTACCAATAATAAATATCTCAACTAAATTGAATATGGATAAAAAGCTTGTAATCTCAAAAATTCCTCATTCAATAAAACATAAACGGTTAAAAGAGCTATATATCGAGGAAAGGCTATTATACAAGGAGATAGCAAAGAAATTAGGGATTTCAATAACATCAGTGAGAAATTGGTTAAAAAAATACAACCTTATGAATAGAAAATCGAATGCAGGAAAAGAACATAAGAAATATCCAAAAAAAAAGATCATCAAAGACTATTTTCATCTTAATCCTATCTCCTCAATTGTGAGAAAAAGAGGTTTCCCTCAAACTACAATTTGTAGAATCCTCAAAGAAGCCGGAATATGCCGTACATTTTCACTTGCTAAAATTAGAAAACATGTAAAAGGTACTTATCTTATAGAAATCACTCCATCATTGAAAGAAGTACTTCATGGTGAACTTTTGGGTGATTTATATATTAAAGTTCTTCCTTCAAGATCACGGAATGTTTTTTCGAAAAGAAAATATCTTCAGGCAATAGAAACTATCCAATTCTTACAAAAACAGACACTTCAAGATATCTTAACTTCTGTTCCAAAATTTAATTATGTTGCTAATACAGGACTCAATTGAAAATTATCGAGATATGTCAAAAAAGGGAATAAGGAGTACTTAGGTAAAGAAAAAACTAAGTACCCACACGCCAGCTAGCGAGGTATCTTTCTTGTTCTGGAGTTAAAGTATCTAATTCAACATCCAAAGCTTCACATTTGGAATGTGCTACAATATCATCAATCTCACTAGGAATCTGAACCACTTTTCCCCCGAGTTCTTTTAATTCTTGTTTATGTTTAACAATATATTCACTGATTAATGCTTGTAAAGAGAAGGACATATCCATAATTTCAGGACTGTGACCTTCTGCTGCCGCGAGATTGATCAACCGTCCTTCTCCAAGAAGATTAATTTGACGACCATCTGGTAATATGTATTGCTCTACGAAAGGGCGAATTGATATTTTCTCTGTCGCAAGTGATTCCAGATCTGGGATGTTGATTTCGACATTAAAGTGTCCTGTGTTGGAAACGGTTACCCCAGACTTCATAACTTCGAAATGTTCTCTTCTAATCACATTTTTACAGCCTGTTGCTGTGATAATGATGTCAGCTATTTTTACCGCCTCTTTCATTGGCATAACTTCCATTCCTTCCATTACTGCTTGTAAAGCAGCATGGGGTTCTATCTCCGTTACAATTACTCTTCTTGCCCCCATACCTTTAGCTCGCATTGCGACACCTTTTCCACAGTGTCCATATCCTGCCACGACAAATATCTTTGATGCAATCAAGTCCGCTGTCGCGCGTAGGATTCCGTCAATACTTGATTGACCAGTTCCATAGACATTATCAAAAAGGTTCTTACAGGGTGAGGAGTTGGTTGCCATTATTGGGTACAAAAGGGCTCCGTCATCAGCCATAGCTTGAAGACGAATAATGCCTGTGGTAGTTTCTTCTGCACCACCGATCACTTTTTCGATAAAATCCGTGTCTTCACCTATCACTTGCTTTACTATTTCGATTTCCTCATCTACTTCTCCACGTTTCAATTTATGAAGAATACTTACAAGGTCTGCTCCATCATCGATGGTAATTTCTGGACGAGAGTTAATTACATTCCCAATGGATCGGTAATAACCTTCTGCGTCCATAAACTTCCAAGCATACACATGTACTCCTTTCGCAGCTAAAGCAGCTGTAATCTCGTCTTGAGTTGACAGTGGATTAGACGCACAGAGATAGACCTCTGCTCCACCAGCTAGCCATGCCTCGCACAGTTGCGAAGTTTCCTTAGTAACATGAAGACAAGCTCCAATTCGTACCCCTTTCAACGGCTTTTCTTTTTCAAAACGCTTTTTAATGAGCTGAAGGACTGGCATTCGACTTTCAGCCCACTGCATGGTTTTCAATCCTTCCTCTTTCAGAGTAGGATCCCTAATTTCATATGTTTCTCCTTTTACTGTTTCAATTGTCAAAAAAATTCCACCATTCTGTAGATATTTATTAGAAATACTCCATCTTATTTTACGTCAGTTTTGATTTAATACATATTCGGTAGAAGAAGTGATATAAAGCTCATAATAATATATAAATTGATGTAAGAATAATTCATTATTAATTTGTGAATCGCATGAATGATCAAAAAGCTATTGATTTGACTGAACTTATTTTGCATACTCTAAGTATACGGCAACGTTCTTCCTTACGGGGGATTGCAGCAGAGATTGGAATATCTTCGACTTGGTTACGAAAACAAATTCTGAAAATGAGAAGAAAAGGCTTAATAAAATCGTGGCAGCTAGTGGTAAATCCTTTGTCACATCAACGACGAATATTCTTTCTTCTTTTGAAAACAAATCCAAATGAACCGCGAGTAGTTAATGAATTATTGGATAATTATGATCAGAACTCAATGAGTAGTCTAGAAGGAATTACAGGAGAATTTTCGCTGATTTGTCGGTTTCATTTTCCAGATGCAACGGAGTTCTTAGATTCTCTAGATCATCTTTACGAGCTTATTGGTGAGACAGGGTTTCAAAAATACCAAATGATCGAAGTTATCAAGGTTCATAAAGAGCGGGGATTACTAGTACCACAGTTAACAAGGCAGTTGAAATCTGATGAACTGAAAATACTGCTTGCTATTCAGAAGCTAGGAAGAACATTCGATTTGCCTCCTTCCACCTATAAGATAGCTGAAGAATTACCAGATAGTCAACCAGCAATATATCGAAAATTGAGAAAATGGGAGAACGAAAATATTATTCTAGGCTACTCCATAAACACACCCTACTGGCAGAGTAAATATATACACACCTACATCCAAGTTAAAGCACCATTAGGAAAATACAATTCCATAATTGATTTCTGTCTGCAGGATGAACGTGTAATAGATGTTTATAGAACAAACCAGGAATATTCTCTTTTAATTAAATCTCGACATCTAAATTTAGCTGACTTGAATGATTTCTTGAAGATTCTTTACCACCAAGCAGAAATAGAAGATACTTTGACGAGGATTGTCTTAGATCTATTACGAAGTAATTAATTCATACTATTCTTACCAGGTGAAGCTAAAGAATTTTCAAAGCTTTTGCTCATCTTTTCTTGTCTGTCTTAGGTATAAAGGCCCTAATATTGTGTATAGGAGAGCAATAAAAAGAATGACGCTAAGAGTGATATAATTAGGGACAAAAACAAAGAATAATACAACGATCCCAGCAATACTAATTGCTACCATGTCAGGTGTTTGTCCCCGCTTTGGAGTTGGATAATTAATTGTTAATATCATCAAAAATCCAGTTATTACAGTTATCAAAGTGAGTGAAAGTCCATTAGACCAAAAAAGCCAATTCAACTCGGGGAGAGTGGCTAGTACTGCACTAGATCCAACTAAAAGTGCCGCTGCAGGAGAAGGAAGTCCTTCGAAATGAATTTCTGTAGGATGTGCTGCAAAACGTATTAAACGCGCCCAACCACACAACGAATAGAATCCTGCAATTACAAGTGCCGTTATATCTTGAATCTCGAGAATTCCATTTCCAATGAGAGGAGAGTTAAGTACCATAATTCCTGGTAAAATAGCGAATGTAATAACATCTCCGACAGAATCTAAATACGCTCCTAGAGTAGATGAACTAGGAGATCTTTTAGCAACCCATCCATCAAGGAAATCGAATATTGCACCAAAAATCAGAAGTTGCATTGGTAAATGAGGAAAATCAGGTGAAAAAAATAGTGAACCGATAATTCCTACAATCCCACAAAGCGCATTCAAACAAGTCAACAAAAAGGCCAGAAGGATAAATTTGTTGAGTGAGGGCATTTTCTACACCGTGGGTAAGTACTAGTGATTTATATTTTTCAATTTGGCTATCGGAGTTTGGCCTGCAATCGTTTTGTCCTTTTGTTTGACTAAAATTGCGTACTTTTCTGGGGGAAAATGTACATCGACTTCACTGCCGTAGTAAATCATCCCAAGTCGTTCACCTTGTTGAATTTGATCACCAGGTGAAAGATAATTAGTACAACGTCGAGCGAGCATTCCTACAATGTGAACTACACGGAATTTTCCTATTGAATTTACAATCTGAATATTTTGACGGGCATTTTCATCCGTTCCACGTCGTACAAACGATATAAATGGCCAATGTTTTCCTTCCTGGAAGCTAATATCTGTGATATTTCCTGAAACGGGAGTTCTAGTTACGTGAACATCGAAAAGGGACATTCGAATCCTGATAGTTCCCTGTGAGGCATCTTTCTCATAGATTGTGCCATCTGCGGGAGAAATAATGAATTGAGAGTCTTTATTAATCTCGCGGTTAGGATCCCTAAAGGAAAATAGGTGTGCAACCAATCCCAGTAACGTAATTGGTGTAAGAATTATTAAAAAAGGATAGGCTAAACTATAGAATATAAAAACCAAGGAAAGCGTTATTAGAGCTAAAGTTATCTTTTCATGTCCAGGTGCTAAGTCCACATGTGGTACCATCTGTCAAACAATCCCAAAATTACTTGGTTCCATCTCATTTTGAATGAAATTCGAGGAATTCTCATATAACTCGTTGAATTTTGTCTTGAAAGACCATTTAAGGCGTGCAATGTCAGTCAAAACGGAAAGAGAAGTCATTTTTCCTAGAGGAACCCCTGCGTTATGATTTTCGTTCATTTTTTTGTAAAATTGCATGATAATATCGAGCATTTTGTACTGCTTCTCTAAAGAACAATAGGAGTCATCAGAGTACGCATTTTGCTGCAAAAAGTCTTCACGAATCATTTTTGCAGCCTGAAGAATAATTTTTTCTGATTCAGGTAAAGCATCGGGTCCTATTAATTGCACAATCTCTTGTAATTCTTTTTCCTTTTGAAGAAGTGCTATAGCTTTTTCCCTGTATTTGTTAAAGGCTGGAGACACATTTTTATTGTACCAATTAGCCAAAGAATCGATGTAAAGGCTGT
>JAEOTY010000060.1 GCA_016839625.1 Candidatus Hodarchaeota archaeon | reverse complement strand
TTCAGGTGTGGGATGAATGGCAAGAAAAGATATTCTCAAGGATATTAAAAGCAGGAAGAGTTAAACAAAGCTAATATAAGAGGGTAGGGAAGGAGAAATTAGTTTTTTACTTTGATAGGACACTTCTGAAGATTTATAAAGGATCTGAGGCATGAATATTCGTAGGTCGCTGGTATGGTACTCTTGACACGGAAGTTTACAATCAATCCCACAAAAAAACAGCAGAAAATATTGTGGGAGCTAGCAGAGACGTGTCGATTATTATACAATCATGCGTTAGCGGAACGACAGTTCTTATATGAGAGCTATGGTTATTCTGTCACGTACATTGACCAACAAAACGCCTTACCGCTTCTAAAAAAGCTTTTTCCAAGATATAAGCAGGTCTACTCGAAAGTCCTTCAAATGACTCTTAAGAAACTGGACAGTGCTTATAAATCATTCTTTGCGTTAAAAAAGAATGGTGACAACACTGCTAGACCGCCAAAATTCAGAGGGAAGAACTATTTCTTTACTCTATCTTATAATCAGAGCGGATTCAAATACTATGAAAATAGCATAAATTTTTCCCATAAACATCCCTCAAAAATACCTCTTACTTTCGACTTGGGTTTTGATCCTAAAGGTACGATTAAACAAGTAGAGATTTTCCAAGATTATAGAAAGCGATGGTTTTTAGCAGTTAATTGTGAAACATCTCCTCCTAAAACATATTATGACAATGGTTTTTATCAAGCATTTGATTTAGGGATAAATAATCTTGTTTCTGCAGTTAATTTAGAATCTAAATTTATCCAAATCCCCAATAAACGCCCTGATAAATACTGGCGAGAGAAACAAGCCGAATTACAAACCAAACGTGACCACTGTAAGAGAAAAAGTCGTAAATGGCACTGGTACAATCGTAAACTAGCCAAAATGAAAAGGAAACAATCTAATCAGTTGAAAGATTTTCAACACAAAATTTCTAAGGTTGTTGTTACTCATACTAAGGCCAACACTCTCATTGTTGGCGACCTAGCCGTCAAACACATGGCTAGGAAGAAGAAATTAAAGAATCAAAAGACGTTAAGTTATTCACTCCAAAATACAGGTCATATAAGCCGATTTGTCCAATTTCTCACCTATAAAGCAGAAAAGATAGGTAAGAAAATAATTAAAATTGATGAGAAGAATACTACTAAAATCTGTTGTGTTTGTGGCCTAAAGAAAAATAGGAAATTATCTGAAAGGTATATCAAATGCAATTGTGGAATTCAAATGGATAGGGACTTAAACTCTGCTATTAATATTATGAGTAAGTTCTTACAAGAAAAGGACCAATTTGATTTTCTGTTGCATGAACCCTCTGTGAACGAGGAATCTTTCTTCCATAAGTGGAAGGGTTTTCTGCGACACACAGCCAATGGCAAAACGAAAGTCTCCCTTCGGGGTTCAGTGGACTCGCAGGAAGCCCCTTGCTTTAGCTAGGGGTAGTTCACACTCTTATTAATGATATAGGTGGATAAATTGTCTTCATAACAATGATTCCAGTTTTCAATACAATCCCAGGGGGAGAAAAGAACCTAATTTCTCACGTAAAAGTTATTATTACTTCTATCTCATGTTGGTATGGTATTAAATGATAGAATTTTATTTTGACATCGCTAATCACTTATTTCTTGCACTCTAGGAATAAGATATCTTTTTTATTCACTTTCTAAAAGTTCTGAATCCTTTTTAATCCAATGCTAGACCAATTCTTATTTTCACATCGTGAATTGATTTATGTCGGAAGCCTGCGAAAAAAGGTGATTTTTGTCGCCTTATCCTTTCTCGTCACAGGTCTAACCGTAGTAGTACCTACATTCTTATCTGTGGAAGATTTTTTATATGAATTGTGGAAAGGAGAAATCCTGTTACAATTATCTCCTATTTTTTCATTATTATAGTGGTTTAAAAACATGGTTCCTGAATTTGTTACTCAGTCACTTTCTGACTTAGTCAAGTACGTCTTTGAGTCGCTACAGTTCATTATTCTGCACCCAATGCAAGTTCTCAAGCATCCAATGGCAGACGCCCGATTATCATATGTCCTAGCACGTGTAGACCCAAATTCGAAAAAAACGGAATATATCGGCGTCATTATTCGAGATTGGAAACGAATTGTAGGTGTTGGGCAGATTCATAAGGCTGAGGAGCTTCTCCAAGCCTGTCCTGACCTTAATCGGGTGTTGATTGTCTCTTCTTTAGGTTTTTCTTATTCAGCCTCACGTCTCGCAGAAAAAGTGGGAATTGGTTTAATGTCGCGAGGCCAATTAGTATCTCTCTTACAGAAACGGATTGAAGTTTTGTAGGAGAAGTCAGCATTCAATAATACCTTTAAACCGAATCCATGGAAATGCGTCTAGAGGGTTTTTAAGCAGCTTTTCTCAAACGAATTGACTAAATGAAGCTTTAGGTAATATAAACGAATTAAAATTATATATTGTCGGTAGATTCAACAAATTGTCGCTTTAAGTCGCTTTAATTTTCTGTTTATCAAGCAAGATCTATCTTATTTGGGTATTATGGGAAATTATAAACTCCAATTCCTAGTTCCTATCATACTGATCCTGATTGGAGATCGAATCATGTCTAATGATCTTCTTGTGAAAAACCTACTCGACCTTGTTAAAATCTCTTTTGAAAATTTAGGCTTCATTACTCTTCACCCCATGCAAGTATCAAAGCATCCAATGGCTGATGCCCGATTATCTTACGTATTAAAACAGGTAGGTACAAATACGGATTATGTTGGTGTCATGGTGTGCGATTGGAAACGTATTGTGGGTGTTGGACAGATAAATAAGGCTAAAGAGCTGATGCAGGCTTGTCCTGAATTTGGTGGGGTGTTAATTGTCTCCTCAATGGGATTTTCGAAGTCTGCTTTACGTAGCGCTGAGGAGAAGAAAATAAGCTTAATATCTCGAAGAGAATTAATTTCTTTGACTCTAAAACACCTAGAAATCTTATAGGGAAATGAAAAGAACTATACTAATGGAGTTTATGTCTTAGACAGAGGGAAAGCAATTTCTTCTAACGCTTCTTGTACAAGACGGAGATGCTTAGGTGTATGAACAAACGAGAGGGCTCCAATACCATGCATACCAGTGCAATGTCTATTTAATAGTGCCATTTGAGCTAGTGCTTCTCCTGTATGATCTGTTAAGGCTATAATTTCATTAGGACTAGGATTCTCTACCCATTGGGAGAGAACATGGAGTAGAATTAAGGATTTGTAACCAGTCACTACTAATTTCAGCTTCTGTTCCTGAAAAAATTTATTCAACTTAGATAAAAGCTCGGTTCCAGCTTGATTATTGCGTAAATACTCTTGATTAGATCCTTTTAGAATTTCTAGGGTTTTTAGACCAGCTACCATACTAAGAGGGTTTGCAGAAAAAGTTCCACCACCGATCCAGACCCGATTTTTCACTTGAGGATTCGCCTGTTCAATAATCTCTTCTCTCCCTCCAACGGCTCCAACAGGCATTCCACCTCCAATAACTTTACCCATAGTCGTTAAATCTGGTAAAACCTTGACATGGTTTTGAAATAGTCCGTAATTAAACCTATAACCTGTTATGACTTCGTCAAAAATAAGAAGAATATTAAACCTCTCAGTCTCTTCTCTAAGCATTTTTAAAAACTCATGATCAACAGGAAAACCCCCACCCCCTCCTAACACAGGTTCTAAGATCACTGCTGCTAAATTTTGCTTATTTTCGCGAATTAAGTCTTTAACGGAACTGTCATTCATCTCAAATGTTAAAATTCCTGCTTCTTCTTCTTTAAGAATTCCTGGGGTCTCTCTGCCCACAAAAGGAGATTTTACATTGTAAAAAAGTGTATCATTCGGTCCATGCCACCCCATTTTGACTTTTGCTACTAATCGTTTCCTCGTAAATGCGCGAGCTAGTCGAGTGGCATACATCGTCGATTCAGTGCCACTTGTACAAAATCTGACCTCCTCAAGGCTTGAATTATCGTGAATGAGGGTTTCAGCTAATTTCACCTGATTTTCGATTACAGTTCCGAAATGCCAGCCTTTTTCTAGCTCTTCCTGAATGACCTGTTTAATCTCAGGATGATTATGGCCTAAAATCAAAGCAAAATGACCCATCCAAAAGTCTACATATTCAATTTCATCTACATCGATTAGATATGCATCGTGGGCTGAATTTATAAACACAGGAAATGCTTCTATCGAGGGGAGACCAAGATCACGAATATTATGAGAAATGCCACCAGGAAGTACTTGAATTGAACGTTCCCAGAGCTCACGTGAACGGGGTCGGTCTTGGAGAAATTTTTCAAGCTCATCTTTTAGAAAACTCACAAAATAACCTCAAAAATACCCAACAATAGATGTTTTTTTGAAGTTTCACTTTGAACATAATTTCGAATAATTCGCTAGAAAAAAGGAGAAGGAAGATAAGGCAACAAAAATTGCTTTATAAACCCCTGAAAAACTCTTTCTGTTCGAGTTCTCTAAGTTTTGGCAGTAAATTGTAAAACACTATTTGGTCAAGATCGTCTCGGAAAGTACTGAAATCTTCATCATCCATGAAGGGATCTTGGAGCTTGGAACGGACTTTTAAAGCTGGTTCCTCTCCACGCAGATTCCAAAATATTCGTAAACGGTTATCAGTCAGATGATAGATCGGATCAGATAAATCGACTTTCTTGTCTAGAATACTTGCGGGCCAACAGGCAAAGACCAGGTAGGCTCCAAGAAACAATAATAAGGGAATTACCACGAAACGGACAACATTAGATCCCATCAGAGTATCTGATGAAGCAAGGAATGAAACCACACCCAATAGTACAGATATCACTAAGATGAGAATACCAAATAAAACAGAAAACCAATCATTCCATCCTCCATTCTGACTGAAGCTGTGCCAGAAATTTGGAATTTCAAAACGTGGTCTTTGATCTTTCGTCAAGGCTTTTCGTTTCTTGAGTTGATTATGAGTTAATGTTCCTGCATAGTAATGGAAGCTATCATATCGTACTTTATCCAATTTCCACTCATTCTTGGAATCCTTATTAATATAAATGAAGAAAGGAGCCCAATCCATTGCATGTGTTGCAGATGTAAACGATGGTGGCTCCCATTTCCAGAAGATTAATGCAAGAATACCCAGTGCAAAAAATATAGCTCCAATCCAGGATATTTTGAGTGAATGGTCTAAATAAGTCGTCGAAATATTATCTATTATCTCTTGACCGATCGGTAACTCGTGCCAGGATTCAGCACCTACAATTAGTTCTTCTTCTTGGGAACCTTTACTAAAATAAATCTCTGCTAGAAGTGCCCAGAACAACGCTCCGAAAATTATGAAGAGTTGTCCGTTATTATAATAATATTTTCCTTTAGTCAATCCTTTAATCACATCTAGCAACTCTCTGGCTCCTAGTATAAAGAAGATCCCCCCGATGATCACAATAGATGCTGCTGCAGAACGAAATGAAAGATACGAATAGATTAACGTTCCTATCATTCCAAGAAAGAATAGAGGCACTACAGTGATCCATAATGAAATGAAGAAACGTTGTTTGGTCCACACATATATCCACTGAATTGTACGAGAGTTCTTATCTTCTGGATTCTCTAATACACGGAAATAGGAACCACCCCAAGCTTTGCTTTTACGTTCTGATCGTAATTCTATCCCCGAGAGTTGCATTTCGGGTAAAAATTTCTTAGCTAGTTGATGATCTCTCTCTGTTACATCCACAGCATCCAAAGGCATCATGAATCCTTTTTTACGTAAACCAGCCTTTGAAATTTGCTTTTTCAGCGAATCAGTCTGCCATTTCTCTTCGACTGCTTCCACATCAGCCTCTCGTAAATCCACAAGCTTACCTTGTAAAGCTATATCTGTCATAATCTCACCGACATAAAAGTTGAAAATCTCACTATATTGGTAGTAGATATATAAATGGATTATTGTATTTAAAGGTTGTTTATTTTCGTTTGTGAAATAGCTTTATTACATTCAAACATTAATCTTACAAATTCTCCTCCTTAAACGTAAAAATAAGCCTTAAACATCGCTTTTGTTGAAATAGCTAAAGGTGTAAAGATCTTTACGTATCAAAATTCTTTAAGTTATTACAAACGCTATCAAATCTAGTCATTTGTATTCATATGAGGTCATCAACTAGCTCGTTACCGGTGCTAGACTCTATCATATTGGGTATAACCCTATACCCTCTATCCTGTCCATTTGTCAAACAAACTTTCAGGAGTGCTTGTTTATGACTTTACTCTCAATCATGACTCCCAGTGATTCGGTTTGTATGTCCAGCTCAAAATTGTTTGCTCGCCTGACCATTTCCCGTTGCTATTGGGACGAATGCGAAAAGCTAGGTTTCTCACCCGTTGACACTAGACCCGTCTTAGTCATAGATTCTGATGATATATTACCCGATTTATTCTTAAAAATGTTTTTTTTTCATGGATTTAATAGTTCTGAGGTTATCATTTGAATAAAAATCTTATAAATTTAACACATTTTGGTGAGAATAATTATTCAGATAGTCACTTCACCTAGGAGACTAATTATTATGGACTTAATGCTTAGAGATGTGTTAATCATCCCTAAACCTGATGTTTCTTCAATTTTTCGGTCAAATATTATCATAGAAGACAATATCATTAGTGAAATCTCTCCACAAGCCCGCATGCGTGATCCAGAATATATTATCAGCGGAAAATCCTTTGTTGTTCTACCCCCTCCAATTAATAGTCACACTCATCTCCCTATGACATTATTAAGAGGTTATTCTGACAATAAACCTTTACTTCCATGGTTAGAAGACGTTTGGAAGATAGAAGGTAAATTTAATGCAAAATGGATTGCCCTTGGAGCTAAACTTGCTTGTCTCGAAATGATAAAAGCAGGATCAGGTGGAGCAGCTGATTTTTACTTTCATGAGGGCACAATCACAAAAGTTTTAGAAGAAGCGGGAATCCGAGGGTGGCTTGGTTCAGGAATCTTACCTAGTGCATTTGTGGATCAGGGAGGTTATGAGTTCCAATTGGAAGAATTTGAAAGGACGATAGATCTAACAAAAAAATCTTCGCTCCTCACTCCATCTATTGCACCACACAGTCAAATAACTGTACCAGAAGAATATATTCTGAAAACAGCAGATTTAGCTGAATCCCATCAGATCCCCATCATGATTCATGCCTCTGAAACGCGGAAGGAGGTTATGGATTCAGAAGAAAAATACGGAGTCCCTCCTGTGGAAAGACTCGAACAGATAGGATTCTTTAGAGAAGGAACTAAAGAAATAGTAGCTCATTGCACTTGGATCACCCAAAGAGAGGTTGAGATCCTCGGAAAATATCATGCGACTATAGGATGGTGCCCTGTTTCTGCTCAGAAGCTAGCTTACGGAGGAGTCACCCCAGTGCCAGAATTACGAGCTGCTGGGGCTATGGTTGCTCTTGGCACAGATGGAACAGCCTCCAATAACACTTTAGATTTATGGCGAGAAATGCGAGAAGCGGTTAATGTAGTATCTGCAGCACGATGGGATCCCGCTCTTTATACGGCTGAACATGTGCTTGAGGATACTAATTGGTCTTTCAGACGGAATTTTCATCCTCAATCATTAATTGAAGAAGGGAATCAAGCGGATTTTGCGGTTCTAGATTTTAATAAGCCACATCTCCAACCCACCCATAATGTGATATCGAATATTGTTTATGCAGCCAATGGGAGTGATGTACATTCTTTAATAGTGAATGGCAACTTGTTAATGCATGATCGAGAAGTATTAACGCTCAATGAAGCAGAAATATTACTGGAGATTGAAGAAAAAAGTAAAGAGCTGTTTTAACAATAAAATGGATTAGCAATCATAATAACGGGAAATTTCCCAAGGTGTGACTTCCTGTTTTTCAAAACTATGTTCACTCGTAAAATCAGCCCATTCCTGCATTCGTGCCTCATAATATTCTTGGTGGAGTGCTGAACCCAGAATTTTTTCAACGAATTTGCTTTGCTTAAAAATTTTTAATGCATCATGTAGCGTGCGAGGTAACAACTCTACTCCTTTTTCTCCAAGTTGTTTGAGACTTAAAGCATCCGCATCAAATGTTGCTTCTTTAGGTGGTTCGAGCTTCTTTTTCACGCCATCTAATCCCGCCCCAAGAAGCAGCGCTAATGTGAAATAGATATTAGTAGCAGCATCAGCTGCTCGATATTCTAAACGACCCGCTTCATACCCAGGAACACGTACAAGAGCTGTACGATTAGCTATCCCCCAGGTTATATATACAGGAGCTTCTATTCCAGGTACAAGACGCCGATAAGAGTTGATAATGGGATTGGTGACTGCTGTCATTTCACTCGCATGAGCAAGTTGACCTGCTATGAAATGAAGAGCAAATTCTGATAATTCCTTCCCACTTCCTTTGAACAAATCTTCAGAAGATGATTTAACCATTTGATGTATATGCATCCCATTTCCAGCTTCGTTGATAAATGGTTTAGGCATAAATGACAATACCCACTCACTTCGGTTCAATGTTACCATTTTTGCTATCTGTTTGAAGTATTGCACACTATCTGCAGTCTGAATTGCATGTTGAGCTTCAAATTCAATTTCATGTTGTCCTGGTCCTACTTCAGAATGGAACGTTTTAAAAGGAAGACCCACTTGATCTAGTGTTTCTACAATCATTTTTCGAAGGAAATATCCTTTATCTGTCGGTGGTAGAACCATATAAGTCGCAGAATCCACAGGTTGGAAGTCAGAATCTAAGATGTAAAACTCCATTTCGGGTCTCGCATAATAATAAGCCTGAAACTCATCAATTAACTGCTTGTTTACTTCTGCGAGAATTCCCCGGGGATCAGCCGAAATTCTTTCGTGGGTTTCAGTACTGCGCAAGTCGCAAAAAACGCAAGCAGTTCTTTCTTGCCAAGGCACGAGAGTAACAGTAGAGGGATCAGGAACTATAATCATATCTGATCGTTTTGATCGAAGAAATCCGATTGATGATCCATCAACTCCAATTTGATCAGCTTTTTCAAAAGAATGCTTTGACATTTCCACTCCTTTTAAATGACCATCGGCCCCTGTAAATTGAAGTAATATGTATTTAGCTCCAATCTTCTCCATTTTCTTGAGAATTTGAGTTTTTGTCTCTGACATCTTTGTTACTCCTTTAACTCATTTCAGTTAGAGTATAATGTATTAATGATTTTTTGCATTGTGAGTACTTACTACTCATTGCAGAAGAAAAGAAAAAAGGAGTGGAGAAAATCTAAGATTATGTGGCCAAATAGAAAACCTTATATCTCGGCCTGTTGACTCTCCATAAAATTGAGGATAATTTTTGTTGCAGAACCGCCCGCAAGACCTCCAAATAACCCGAATAAACCACAGATTAGAACTGACAATAAAACAACTATCAAAGCACCAGGAGGTAATGGTGCTCCAAGTACATCTCCTATTGCAGCTAAAAACAAATCTGATGTCTCCAGTAATCCTGGTTTGGTGAGGACCATGATTATTATAGATAAAAGACGTCCAACCATGGATCCTAAAGCTGAAAAGATTCCAGCTTGAGCATGACCAACGATTACACCTGCGATTATTCCGAGAATTGATGGCGCCATCCAAAATGGTAGGGAGGATCCTATTAGAAGATCAAGGATTGCTAGTCCAAGAAGACACAAGCCAAATGCTATTATTTTTCGATATTGAAGTAGTGTTTGAAAGAAATCATCTCTGTTTTTTTCACTCATTTCAATTCATCTCCTATCTCATTTTGGTTTAAGAGTCACTGTAGCCTCCAGATACTCTTTTGGGAACTCTTCTGCTGTATCATATTGGATCAACATCAAATGATACTTACCTTCCATCCATAATTCAAGGGCTTGGTCGGCATAGTGAGGATTAGCAGGATTACCACTAATTCCTGCGGGAAGTACACTCCAACTATTAGAAATATTGCTGAAATCAACAACCATTCGCTCGCTTGGGCCACCTCCAACTCTTCGTCCGCCTGCAGCTAATAAAGTGTAACCAGAACCGTCATGGTCATGTGAACCTTTCCCGAACGCTGGTATTCCTGCCAGATGATCGAAGACCATTTTATGATATTTTCCCCACTTCCAATCTTCAGCAATATTTGACCCAAATTCCTCTTCCAAATCATCCACTGCTTTGAGAAAAGCTTTCACTATTATATCATCCCGATCTTCAACTGTTGAAGTGGTCGAAATGTTATCAAACCATGAAGAGTTTGGTTTTTCCCTAACTAAGTATTCTAATGTGTTATCCTGGGGTTTAGAAGCAGATACTTCAGCTTCATCGTATTCATCTTGCCAGACATACTGCTTGAATCGTGACATAGTAGCGTAAAAGATTGTCGGGCCTACGAGTGTTTTATTCATGAGATAACGATCATTACTGCTTTCCCATGCTTTCAATTCAGATAGAGCAGCTGCTGCAGTGGTTCCTGATGATATTTGACCAGATTGTTCTACTGCATTCACAAAGAATGGCGAAAACGACTCTGCACTGATATCAAAAATTCCCATTTCACCACATTGAGCGTCTTTCATGAAGTCAACATCTATAGAACCATCTGCAGCTTCACTCAAGTGACGGTTGATGCTCCTACCGCGATATCCTGGTGCTTGAGCACTACTAATATAATATTGATAATCAGGACCCGTCGACTTTTGATTTGCAGAAGCTAAATAACCTTGAGCGGGATTTAAATCATATGGAAGCTCACTAAAAGGAATGTACTCCCAAATTTTGTCCAATCTTGGATCTGACCCATTTTGGATAAATCGTCCTTGTAGAGCTTCAGTGAAATTTCTCTTAATAAACCTACCAGTTGGTCTTAAAGCGATATTTCCATCGCTATCCGCGAAAACAACATTCTGTGTTGGATCTTTGAAGTATTGCATGGATTCGTTGAACTCCTGCCAATTACGTGCTTTATTTACTCCAGATATCGCGAGTATTTCATAAGTAGGACTTTCTGTTGCTGTCCATCTCATCACGATCATCGTTTTACCCATTTCTTCTGACATCACAACTCCATCTTCAGTATATTTGATTGTCCCCGTGTAATTCTTATGACCTTTTATTGGAATGTTTACAGGTCTTTCGATTAAGGGCTCCCAAGAATTTTTTGTACCACTCCAGTACTGTGATTTCTCAGCGTCCCAGACATACTCATACCAATCGACAGCATCATTCCCTACATTTGTAAAACCCCAAGCAACATGTGTATTAAACCCAACTACTACAACAGGAGTACCAGTCAATGTATAACCAAAAATATTCCAATCTTCTTCCGTTGCAACCATATGAGCTTCATACCAGATATGTGGGAGATCAATACTTAAATGCATGTCGTTACAAAGAATTGGTTTCCCTGTTGATGTTTTTGTTCCATTTGCTACCCAATTATTTGATCCAATCCATGACTGCTGGAAGAAACGAACACTTTCAGGAGTACGATCTAGAATTGATTTTATAGCAAGCGTGCGAGCTTCAGTATCAATACCTACACTCTGACTGTTTTCTGCTCCCACTGTTAGGGAAACTGATGGCAGAGAATAGTTCCCATATTTTGGTACAATAGGTACTTGATAGTAAGTATTATTGAGCGGAAAAAGCTCTTCCATAGCAGTTAAATTACCATTAAATAGTTCATCTCGTAAAATGGTGGCATGCAAATCATATGTGGAATATGTGAGCATGAGACTCATCAGACGGTTGTAAACAAAGGTTTTAAGAGGGCTCCATGGTGCAGGTTTAAAACCAAGTAATTGAAACTCAATAGGGAGGGTTTTTGTCCGAATTCTGTGTTGGATCTCGTAATTGACACCTTGTACGTAGGAATCGAGCAGATCTAACATCTCGTCCAATTCCGAGTTTGAGCTACGCTCATTTTCAAACTGATCTAGCATTTCTTGGGCTGCTTTTCGAATACCCAGCGTCTCATAGTAAATGTCATCTTCTAGGGAGTCATTCCCCATAATCTCTGCCATGCGTCCCATTCCAGTTCGTATTGTCATTTCCATTTGAAAAAGCCTATCTGTCGCATGACAGTACCCCAGCGCGAACACAGCGTCTTTCTGAGTCTTCGCATAGATATGGGGCACACCCCAATTGTCCCGCTTAATAATTACTGTATCATCAATCCCTGTAAGTGAAACTGTCTTGGAAGAATAACTTGAACCATATGATGCATCGAAAATTCCACCAGGAGACACGATTGGTCCAAGAGCGAACATTCCCATTATCGGGGTGGATAATACTATGATAAGGAGTACAATTGCTACAATTGAAACAGCAAGAATTGCACTCTGTTTGTATAGATCACGTGGTACTGGCATTTCAATCACGATTTTTATTAAATTTATCTTTTTGAGTGTTTTTTATTGAGAGCATGTACATTTTTTGAATGTTTTCGTATTATATCTAAGGTTCTGAACAATATTCAATTTGGAAAGAAATAGTTTTTGAAGTATTATCAGAAACTTACCTTGGAATAACAAAAAAATACTCCAGACCTCTTAATAAAATTGATTCTCCCAAAAATGTTTCAAAAGAGTGACAATGTCGGATATTACACCTGTTCAAAATTTTGGCCTGTTTTTTGGAGTCATAGAACCCAATAATTTAACTCCAAATATAATTTGGTCGGCGTCCACTTGGTATTCAGAGATCCATACTTGGGATCTCTTGTTAGCGATTCTTTCGATTAAAGATAAAGAACAATTTGAGGAAGTGGAATGGAGTTTTCTACCAATAGTCTGGGATGAAGTGGAGATTTTTGCCTTAACGAAAGCTTTTCAAATTTCTGGATTAGGTACTGCATACTTAGTTATTTTTCACCAATCTGCTGAAAAACTCACTCAATTCATTCTTCTGAAGGAGGAAGAGATGTCAAGGACGTTTAAAGAGATATTAACGTCTTCAGCTTTTTTTTCAAGCCTTCGACTCACTAATGAACAGTTAAAGCAGATTCGGATTAAGAGTCAGTCATATTATGAAGTTTTATCTCACCTTTGAATGCCACTGTGGTTTTAATTCGTGATAATGCTTTTTTCAAATACTTGAATGCTATTACCGAATAATTTATTTTGTCCCTCAATTTTTGTGAGAGCGATGTTTAAAACAACCAAATATCATTTAATAGTAGCTACTGTTTTTTCTTTCATTCTTTTGTCACCATTTCCAGTACGATCCGCAATAACATACTCAAAAACTTGGACTCAGTCTAATGGATCTAAATTGAAAATTTCTGTCTCACCTGATTCTACCAATCTTCAAGTTGAGAGAATCTATACCTTCAAAATGAGCTTAGAAGCACTAGCTTTGGGTTCGGATCAAGAAGGATTTTATTCAATAGCTGCTCGCTTGAGGTTTGTCAATTCCGAATATACATTAGAGAGTAATCTTAAAACTGATTTAGGTAAACTAGCAGATGTTGGTTCTCAAAAACAAACCTTACTCCAATTAGACATTCCATCTGCTGCCGAATTTCCATTAGATCTTGGTGAATCAACTAAAGGGCAACTCCAGTATATACTTTATTACTCTGAGCAGCCGAAAGATTGGGATAAATCTGAAATGGCACCGAATCAATGGCCCCACGAAAATGACAAAATAATAGGGTGGGACACAATATCACAGGGAAAGGTCATTAACCCATTCGATGTTCCTTCCATCGTTATCCTTGCGATAATTAGTGGCTCATTGATCAGTTCTGTGATAATTTTTGGCGATGTTTTCAGAAAAAGATCAACCAAATGATAGGCCTTTTAAGGTTGGATCCACACAAAGCCTGACACAGGCTTCTTATCAATTACACGTACTTTTTTCCAAACTGCTTTGAGTTTCATTCCCAATTGGATATCATTGGATTCTACCTCTAGTTGACCCGTATAACGTACTTTTCCAAGGTCGATGATCCCCAAAAGAAGGGAATGCTTGTCAATCCCTGAAGGTGGTGCCTTTAGTATGGTATATGTGACAAGAGAGCCTTCAGATGGAAGCTTTACTTCCTCAAATTTCCGGTTTTTGCATTGAAGACATCTACCATGCTTAGGATAATGAATTTTCCCGCAGGTCAAACACTTATATCCAATTGGAACTTTATCATTCATTTTTTTCACCTTTAGACCCTCGAAAGGATAGTAACGACCACATTATTACCAAACCCTCCAAAGTTAACAGCATAACCATGTCTTGGGTTATTAGGGATTTGACGTTCACCAGCTTTTCCTCTGAGCTGCCAAACTAACTCACACAGCTGTGCGACTCCAGTGGCACCCACTGGGTGACCACGAGCTTTCAAACCTCCAGATGGATTGACTGGGAATCGTCCATTGATTTCAGTTTCTCCATTACGAATGGCGAGATGAGCTTTCCCTGGTTCAAAAAAGCCAGCAGACTCTAATTCGGCGATTTCTAAAATTTCGAAAGCATTATGAATCTCCGCAAAATCAATGTCTTCTCTGCTTAATCCAGCCATTGAAAAAGCTTGATCTGAAGCATCTTTCACTGCTTTGAGAAAAGTTGGATCCTCGCGCTCGTGAACAGCCATGGTATCCATCCCTTGGCCTGTCCCTGTAAATTTGATTAAAGGTTTCTTACCAAGTTTTTGCGCCATTTCCATTGAACACATTATAATTGAAGCCGCCCCATCAGTAACAGGACACATATCATACAGATGTAACGGATCAGCAATCATAGGATTGTTGAGTTTGGCTTCTCGAGAGGTCAAAATGCCTTCTAATGTGA
>JAEOTY010000434.1 GCA_016839625.1 Candidatus Hodarchaeota archaeon | reverse complement strand
CTGGAATTGGTTGAGTATAATACCCAACAAGATCTCCCAGACAAAAGATCCTAGTTACTCCTTGAGAATGGATATCCGTAAGTACAGCCCTTAGAGCATCTAGATTTGCATGAATATCTGAGATTATAGCTAGGGTCACCACACACACCCATCCTCCCTGTCGTCATCCTCATCAGTGAAATCCTCTGTGTCCTCTGCGTCAAACATTAATATTCCTCGGATTATACGAGTATCTTACAGGATTCTTCATTCATTTTACACTAATTAGTACAAACTTTTTCTGTGTTTTATAAAGAATACACTTTTACACTACTCTTGTTTGTTAATTTGTGTCTAGTCATTCAAATACCTGATTCGTCAGTTGATCTCGAATTTGAAGTTAAAAGGGTTATACTCATCAACCTTTAAGAAAGCTTCTAAACTAGTTAATATTATTTTGTAGGATACCTTTTTTTTGTCAGTGATCTGAATGTTAATAAAGAGGACTAAGATAGGTTCTTAATCGGGATACTATGTTCAGGAATGAATTTTGCATTACTGGTCTATTCTTATTACTGACCCTAACATCATATCCTATCTCAATTGTCACTTCTTTTTCTCCCCCTGCTAAAACTCAAAGTTTCAGGATGATAACAAATACTTGGATAGAGTCTGAATATAATCAGTATCGTCCAAATGGTAATGTTTCAGTATTAGTCGCATTAGACTCTAATCTATTTGGGGGAAATAAGACTTATGCGCGATTACTCTTTGACCGTTGGTTGGTTCCATTTGAAACCAAATTTGGTTTATCTTTTCATATACAAAACATTACTACTTTCACTCCCTCCGCAGATGATGATCTCTGGACTAGTATGGACAAAGTAACACAACAACTCTCTTGGACACGTGCTGTGGGTGTTAATGACTCCCGTGTTCAGGGAAATGGCTATGATTGGTTATTTATTTATCAAGAAAACTATCAAGGAGGCCAGAATCATGCGAATGCGCTTTTTGGTAATGCGTTCATTATCGCACACAAACAACCAGTTTTCGACAGACAGCTTATTTTTCTTCATGAGCTTGGCCATTTATACGGGGGAGAACACGATAGCGATGGTAATGTTTCCCTAAGTTGGTATGGGGAAGAAGAGTACAGTATAATGGACTATGACGACTTAAAAACTCTTGATGATTTGGGTTGGGATTCTTTACCAGTAGACGAACATAATTTCGCAATTATGAATGCAACAAGATACCGATTTGACTTAAATGATGCTGAACTGGATGGATTACCGAATTATTACGAGTATCGCTATAATTTGAACCCTACATTGAATGATTCTCATAGTGATTCTGATAATGATGGATTAACAAACTTGGAGGAATTTCAATTTGGTACTAATCCATTAATTGGCGATACTGACCAGGACGGTCTTTCTGATTGGGCAGAAAGATATGTGGGAACTTCCCCCATTAATTCTTCGGAAGTACCTAGTGTTGATATTCCTATAATTATTCCTTGGACCAATCAATCAAAATTCAACACAAAAAACCAAATCAATGTTAAATGGAGAGCAATTTCTTCAAATCCTAATTATTTTGAAGTATATCAGAATCATAGCTTAGTATTGAATGATTCTTGGACAACTGAATTAATCCAATATCAACCTACAAAACTCGCTCCAGGAATCTGGAACTTTACCTGCCTAGTAGTTGATATGGAAGGAGATAATGCCACTGCTGAAGTTTGGTTAGAAGTTATCAGTGAGAAAAATACTCCTCTGATTATTCTAAGCCCTCTATTAGGGATAGGTTTTCTAACCATTCTACATCGAAAAAAGGTTGTTAAACTCAAACGAAATGTATAACTCTCATGTTACCATTTAGCTCTTCGTAAAACCGTTTCCAGGCATTTCCTATTCCTAAAATCGCTAATAAGAATTGAACTTCAACATTATTGTCTTCGATTACTCTGAAGAGAATGTCTAGAAACCCTCCTCTTCTTATATAATCATTTATGACAAATAATCGTTTATTACGGAGCTCTTGACCATTTATAAAGTAAGCAGTGGCAACTAACTCTTGATCGATAAGATATGGGTATCGTGAAATCCTTGAAGGATGTACAGGAGGAGGACGGAAAGTTACACTCAACCAAGGGATACTAAGATTTTGAGAAAACGCGATAGCTAAAGGAATTGCCTCAGGATGAGTCAGGATAACATCAAATTTTCCTTTCAGATGATCTTGACGGATAACATGAAAAGCAAGTAAATTTAAATTATCTGGGTAGGATAATAATCTATTTATATCTACTTGAATGGGTGTTGAGTTGATATCAATATCAATATTTGGTTGAATAAGATCAGTTGATAAATTAAAGTTGTTGTGGAGAAATCGTACGAAAATATCCTCATTTTTATTGGGAATAGGAATTTCCCCTTTAAGATAACGAGTAAATTGTGAATATGAGAAATCTTCTTTTTCTTCTCTAATAAAAGGTCTAATTTCATTATATAACTCTTGGGCTGAATTAAACTTCTTTAAAATCAGTCTAAGACTACCTAGAATCATATTTTTTTCAAACACTGGATTATAAAACAAATTTCAATCCTTTCTTCAAATTTTGCAATTTCATGCAATTAATAAATTCTAAGACCTATAAATATTCATATAAATTTATATGTTTGCACATTGGTAAAACATTCGATATTAATTCGGCTTAAAAATGATGACAAGCTATTAATAACAGAATTTCATTCTAGCACTCAATCCAATTTTTGGAGGTTTTTACTTGGTTGATTCACAATTTTCTATTAAGGAAGTCGTGACAATGAGAGAGATTGCAATGGCTGCAGCTTTCATTGCAATGGTTTTTCTTTCAACTTCATTGTTCTATATTGCGTTAATATCTTCCACGGGATTCTTTAACATAGGTGAAGCCTTTATTTATCTTGCAGCACTAATTGGAGGGCCTATAGTAGGAGCCTTGGCAGGTGGAATTGGAGCAGCAATGGCAGACATGGTCCTTGGGTATGGAGTATATGCACCTGGTACTTTAATTTTTAAAGGACTTGAAGGATTCACAGTAGGTTTTCTTTATCAGACTGGCCGACGTATTGATCAGAAAATTAGACTTGTCATAATTAGTGCTATTACTCTATTTCTATTGGCCTTTTCAATTTATATAACAACTCCAGCCCTAAATGGGATTGCAGATTCTTCTGTAATCCAAATTAGAATCCGCATCTTAGATTTTAGCTTAATCATTCCACACATTCTTGGGAGTCTAGAAGATACTTACAAATATTTGGAGTTTGAAATTCATGGACTTTTTATCATAGCAGTTGCTCTGTTATTTAGTGCAATCATATGGTTTATTGAATT
>JAEOTY010000433.1 GCA_016839625.1 Candidatus Hodarchaeota archaeon | reverse complement strand
TTTGAAGACCTGACTCTAGTACTGTGATACTCTTCTGAACCTCAGTCTCTAAATTAGACGAGAATTGACTAATTAAATTCTTAAGTTGTAAAATATTCTCTTGGTTCTGATTTGAGACTTTATCCTTGATCTGTTTTCGAATTATATTGCTCTGATCTTTTATTTGATCCATATGAGTCTGGATGAGAGAATTAAATTGTTCCTCAGAATTAGTGTATAATTCATGCCCTTTTTGGAAATCTTTTACCATTGTAGCTAAATCATTCCTCCCTGTCTCCCACCGATTCTTGATTTCATCTTGAATATCAAGTAATTCCTTCTCTATCTGTTTATCAATCTCACTGGTAACAGCAATTGCTGGAGCTAGCGCAATATATTGGGGTACCTTCCCTGGAATCATACGTACAAATTTTTTCTTTTCTAACTCGACTAAAGCCTCTTGAATAGCTTCAGGAGATAAGTCTTCAGCTAATATATCAATTTCTTCTGCATTTCGCACAAACTTGGATACTACAAGTGTATAAACTCGAGTTTCTTCTGGTGTAAGCCCCAATCGTTCGTAAAGTTCGTCAGATTTCATCTTTGCAATAATCCCTTTTTTTAATTGAATGTTCTGGTAGTTGAGCTTAGAAACACATACTTTTATTCACGAATTGTAATTTTTCAAAAGATATCAAATAGTTTTACGTGAACTTATAATCACATCCGATATCAATAATTTTGACTTGTCGCACGATAAATCTCCTGATATTGGAATTCAACAAAGGCAATATCAGCAAAGAATTCTCATGAAGCTTAAAGAGAACTATCAGAATGGCTACCATACTATTGCTGAAGTGGACACAGGTTTAGGTAAGCGTGTTCTCACTTTTTTATTGATCAAAGAAACTCTCTCCGATCAAAGAGTACTTCTTCTTTTACATTCAACGATCAGCTTTTCGGAAACGATACACTATTTCTCTAAAGAATATGGAGGATTTGAGAGTGATTCAGATTTTCAAGCATTCTCCTCAAGAACAGCAGGATGGTTAAGAAAAAAGATTCTTGACAACGCACGAGTCGTTGCTGCAACACCCCAAACATTTGCAAATGCCTTTAATAGATTGACAACAAAACCAAGGTTCGATGTTGTTATAATTAATGAAATCGATAAAATAGTTCGACGTCATGGTGACTCCCGGTTATTGATCTTTCCTTATAATAATCTCATTCCATATTTTGTACATTCTGGTGCTTGGATTGTAGGAATGACAGGAACCATACGAGACTCTCATATTTTTTATAATCAACTGAAAGACCAAATTGAGATTCAACATGAGATTGTATCACTTGACAGGCGTATTCCAGACCTTCACGTTATTCGCATGGACTCACTTGTAGCTCAAACAGATATTGGGGAATATATTCAAGATACATATATTCAACGTTATTCTGTTATAGCAAGTCCAGAATTAAAAACAATTTTGGATCTGATAGACCATGCCATTAAAAATTTACGTCGAGAAATTATTGATGAGGCTATGGAACAGAATCCAACGCTTCTCGATTCTATTCCCTCCTCTCAGTTGGCTTTAGTTTCTGGAATGCTAGAGACAGAATCAGAAAACACTCAGAAGTATCAAGGTCTATTACTAATCCGGAAATATTGTACGGCAATGCAATCAAAGAAATTTCGAAAATTTCTGTTTCGCTTGAAGAAATTCGGTATAACTAAGGATCTCATCAATGCATTACCTAAACGTAATACCAAAATTAACACTGTGCTTGAACTCGTTGGTAAACAACCAACAAATTCTAAAACAGTTGTTCTTTGTTCTTTTTTGGATACTGCTCAGAAGCTTGAGGAAGAAATTCAGGAATTGGGGTTTTCGACCTTCAAAATTACAGGACAAGTGCGGGATAAAATCACCATTCTCAATAAATTCAAAGAATTGCCGAAAAAGGCGATTTTAGTGATGACAAGCGTAGGTGAGAGGGACATCGACATTCCGCAGGCAAATTTACTAATCGTTTATGACGTTGTTAATACTGTAAAGACGATGTATCAGAGATTTAAGAGAACGCGTGGAGGATTGGTGTTATGTTTATGCTATGAAGAGACCTTTGAAGAACAAAAAGTTAACAGATTATTGCAAGAGATCAGTCATCGTTACCCTTGGTCTTCAATAATCGAATAATTATAAGATGGGTGTCCTATTCTAGGATAGGAAAGGGATAAAACCTCCCCCAAAAAATCCTACTATGAGTAGACTACCGATTAATGATATCCAAATTTTTGGATCCCAAGCAAGTACTTTAGCTCCATCAAGAACTCCTATCGGTAGAAGATTAAACACTCCCAGAAAGACATTTAGCCAAACGCCTGTGACTCCTATAAATATCAACATGATACCAAGACCTAATGATTGGTACACCACTAACCATCCTATTCCTTGAATAATAAGAAAAATCCCTGCTAGAATAAAATTAGTAACGGGACCAGAAGCAGAAACTCTACCACGAATACCTTGAGATGCAGTAGCCTCTCCCCACCAAAAAACAGCCCCCACAGCCAAAATAGGGAATCCTATAATCACGCTGATAAGAGTAAGAAATAAACCCTCTTTACTGAGCCGGAAATATGCCCTTGCACCATATTTGATCGCAATAAACTTATGAGACAACTCATGGGCAAAGAAGCTTATGCCTAAGACAAAAATATAAATCAATAACTCATCTGGAATCCTCCCTTCTTGAATAATTATACCAAGAGTTCCTGTTAAGTAGAGAATAACAAAACTTACAATCAACCATCCGATTCCTAACTCGGATATCTCTTGAACAGATAAATGAAGTCTATCGAGTATATTCTTTTTTGTGAAATCTTTCTGCCAATCAGACTTTTGATCCATTTACACATCCTCCCTACACGTATGATCCCCTGAAAGGTAATGGTCACCACAGAGAAATTGTCCACATTTCGGACAATAAAATGGTTGGTATATTTTTTTCCCACAAGAACTGCAATAAGCAACTTCAGGAATTGTGGGCCGTTCGAGGACTTGTCCTGGAAATGTTTTTTTCACTTCAAATTTTTTTAAATCAGGAGAAATTTCATATTCTGCTTTGTACCCTTTTATCCGTTCTGGAGAGAATAGAAGAGCAATAAAGGTCAATCCAACTATTGTAGTAGTTATTCCTAGCGTTAACAATCTAAGAGCGGGCGAAACATCGAAGAGTACCCCAATGAAAAAGAAGCCAATGCCAATTACTATTATTATACTGAGGCCAGCCAGATATTTTGAGTTGAGATTCATTTTAATCGCGATCCAAATATGGAAAAAAAGGTAAGATTTCCGTTAAGGATGAAATAACTGTGATTTTTTGACTAATTTTCTGAAAATCCTCAAGTTGGAACATTCCGCTTCTACCAATAAAAAAAATGCTATTCGTTTTGGCTCGTTTAGCATCATTTAATGAATCGCCAATGAAGGCAATATTAGCGTTTGTATACTTATATTTCTTTGCAACAAAGTCGAAATGATCTTTACCTTTTTCAAAACCAGGTCTCCATCCAAGGATGTCATCAACCATATCCAATCCATTGGTTTCAAGATACTTAGTTATGATAGATTCAAT
>JAEOTY010000432.1 GCA_016839625.1 Candidatus Hodarchaeota archaeon | reverse complement strand
TGATGTTTATAAGAACTGTTTGGAAGCACTTGTTAAAGTTGAGGCAAATGGGAGGAAGGACATAATTAAACAAGTGGGTAGGAACGAAAGTGAGGAAATAATGACGTCGATATATAAAACTGCTATCATAAAAGGAAATCCTAAGAAGTCCTTGAACGTATTTGTCCGATTATTCAAACTTTTGTTTAATTTTGGTAGAATGGAAACAGAAGAACTTTCAGATAATCATTTCATTGTATCTTATGTCGATTTTGACCCTAATTTCGAATTCTTCTATTATGCTGTATGTGGATGGACAGAAAAATTGATCGAGTTGATTATCGGAAAAGGTAAAAACATCAATTCAGAAATTCTTGTAAAATCTTGGGAAGGAGGAGATAAAACAACCATAAAATACACTTGGGAAAGCTGAGTCGCTAGATTATTATCCTAAATTAGTTTTTTCACAAATAAGTTTATCTAGTGAGTGCAAGACTATCTTAGAGGAACTCCCTAAATTCTTTTGCTCTTAAGACACAGATGTAGTCATTCCCACCGAAATAAAAGATAATAAATAAGCGCTCCAAGCGGTGTCAAACAGATACAAAGAAGAACCCAATCTTCTAAAGCTAACTTTTCCTTCTTCCTTCGCTTTCTATGACTTTTTGGTATTACACTTCCTTCTTGCACCCATCCACATTTTATGCAAAAGTTTTCTCCTTCAATGACAAGTTCCCCACAATTAGGACAGACCGCCATTAGCTTTTCACTCTTGTTTCAAGAAATAAGCTTAGGTTAAATATTTTTAGTATACCTCTTAAAATCATTAACATCTGTTTTTAATGTATAAAAAGGTCAGTGAGTCATAATAAAATGAAAATCATGATTATTCAAGTGCCCTATCATCTCGGAAAAAGAACTGTTGGAATGGGGGCTGGCCCCATTCGTTTTTTGCAGACTAATATAATTCAAAATCTTCTAGATCATGGTCATAGCTTAAGACTTGAGAGTATTACGCTTGATGAACCTTTTAAAGATGAAATCAAGGCAATTAGTCGTTTAAATATTCTCCTCAGGAACAAAGTCCAAGAAGGAGTGAAAGACGGTTACTTTCCTCTTATTCTCGGAGGTAATTGCAACACTTGTCTAGGTACTCTCGCAGGGTTGAATGATCCGACCATTGGAATAATTTGGTTTGATGCTCATGGAGACTTTAACACACCAGAAACTACTCCAAGTGGTTTTTTAGATGGAATGCCTTTCGCTATTGCTACAGGTCAGTGTTATGAAGATCTTTGGTCACAAATCGCTAATATCGCCCCGATCAAAGAGTTTCGTTCCCTTCATATCGGTGGGCGGGAATTTGATCCAGAGGAACAAGGAAATCTAGAAAAAACTCAAATTCAAGTTGTTAAAACTATAGATATTAAAAAGAAAGGGTTAGAAGAAAGTATTCTTCCTGTACTAACACAGTTTCAATCAAAAACTACCAAAATCTATCTTCACATTGATATTGATATTGTCGATCCTCAAGAAGCACCAGGAGTCGATTATCCTGCGCCAAATGGTCTATCTTTAAATGAAGTCGAATCAATAATCAAATTGATTGCTGGACGATTTAGTATTGAAGCAGCTGCTCTTACAGCTTACAATCCTTCAAAAGATGAGAATAATAAGACTTTAAATACTGGTGTTCGTATATTAAAGACAATTCTCGAAGTGAAAAATCCCCTGTAATCAATATGTTACTTTGTTTATATTTACCATACCTATACCATGTAATAAAGCTAATAACCCGATCATTGCCAGTAGGAATCCCATGAGAAGAGAAACCAAACCATCGGTATATTCATAAAGAATCAATCCATAACTCATCATTGGGAGCCCTCCAGCCATAGTGATGACTGTAGTACTCCTCCAATGGGCATCCCAGAATGTTTTCGATGGTTTAACGTCCCCTTTAGTCCCCCTTACTACTCTATTTGCATATTCGTCCTCTCGCTTTTTTCTTCTATTTCGAAATGAAACAAAAACAATAACCCCAGTTACAGCTGCTACACCTCCTATGAGGAAGAGAGGGAAAAGGGACTCATAGAAAGATTCAGGAATTAAAGATTCAGGTAAGTCCTTATAGATCCAAACGCTCCATTCCTCAGCCACCATGTCCTGAAATGTTATAATTAATACGGAATCTACTTGTGGAGAGACGGTAACAAAGATTTGGGTATCAACAGAATCAGTTTCGTCTTCGTCAGAATATATTCGCCGATACATACTCTTTTCAGTAAATAATTCGCCGTTTTCATAAAACTCAACTGTAGCAGATACTATAGGATCATATCCAGAAGCAGAAAGGGAGACATATATTCTGTAATCATGACCCAATTCCATTGTAAACGTCACATTATTTGGTTGAATGGTACCTGATGTATCAAAGACTTCGTATTGTTCAATTGTCCTCTCAAACTGGCCCATATAAAGAAAACCGATTCCAATCACGATAAGACCAATTAGAATGACAACAATTGAGAGGATTTCAATGATTCGCGCAATAGACTGGTTCATCTTAATTCTATCTGAAATAAGAGCTGAATTATAAGAATATTCATATCCTGAAAAATGAAATAAAAAAAGTAAAGTTTCGTGTTTA
>JAEOTY010000431.1 GCA_016839625.1 Candidatus Hodarchaeota archaeon | reverse complement strand
CATAATAGGCTTGAGCTAGAGCAGTATTGACCTTATGACTCCCAGTTGGACTAAAAAATTCTGATTTGAAAAATAATTTTGCAGGTGTTCCCAATTTTTTTTCAAGATTTATCGCTCTAAATAATGGCCGTGGTCTTCCTGCTGCCAGGTATAAGTCTCGGATTCCTTCGGGAATCGTAATCCATCTCTGGTCTGACATTTCTTGTTTTAAGCACTCTTTTAAGAGCATGTTCGGCAAATCATTAACCCTTGAATATCCTTCTTGAGGATCCTTAGGTGGAGGAAGAGGTTCAGGTAAATCCGGTATGATATTATACCACTTATCCGGTAATTCGTCCGATTTTAGAATAAACTGTCTACTAGATCTCATATTCTGCACCTTGAAATTCATTGATGTAAAATTTTTGATTGTTTTTCAAATACTTTTGGCTTTGAAAGAATACAACAGATTGGAACGGAGATTTATATCCAAATTATCTATTATTTTTTGTTAAAACAAGCTTCCATTCGTGATCCTGCCTCTCGGATGTCTGCTTGATCTAAAAATCCGTAAGAAACACGTATATGATCTTTCGTACTGTTTCCAAATTCTCTTCCTGGGACAACGACTAGTTGACAATTTTTTAACACAAAATCTGAAAAATCTTGTCCATCCATTCCAGTCCCTCTGACATTTGGATAAATGTAGAAGGCTCCTAATGGGAGATAATTTAGTTCTATTCCTTCTACAGAAGTAAAAGCCCTGATAGTTTTAGCTCGTCTTTCAGTTAGTTCTTTCATCATTGGTTCACGAATGGAAGCTGGAGATTGGAGGGCAATTTTGGCAGCAATTTGGGAGGGCGTATTAGCACAAGCTGTATTATATTGATGGACCAAAGAAATAGGGGTGAGAAGTTCAGGAGGACCAAGAACGTAACCTACACGAAAACCAGTCATACAATAAGTTTTGGAAAAGGATGAGATAATTAATACGTTTTCATTATCGATCTCTGCTGCACATGTGTGCTTATGACCATCATAATTGATGGCTTCATATGCCTCATCAGATATTATGATAACTCCTTTGTCTGCTGCAATTTCGACAACTGCTCTAATTTTTTCGCGACTCATCACACTTCCAGTAGGGTTACATGGGAAGTTTAATACTAAAGCTTTTGTCTTAGAAGTAATCGCTTCTTTTACGTCTTCTGGTTCTAATTCAAACTTTTCATTCAATGGAATTGGTTTTACTTTGCCCCCACTGAGTATGATCTGGCTAGCATAGTATCCAAAAGTTGGATCCTGAATAAGAACTTCATCACCAGGGTCTATAAGAGCGAGAAAAGTGTCTATTAGAGCCTCTAAACAACCTGAAGTGACAACAATTTGTTCTATTTCATAGTCGAGGTGATATTCACTCTTATATTTTGCAACCAATGCTTCTCGTAGTTCTAAGAGACCAGCATTCGGAGAATAACGGTGCGAAATGGGATCATCAAGAGCTCCTTTCAATTGATCAATGATTTCTGGCATAGTCGGAATATTCAGGTTTCCAAGGCCAAAAGATAGAATCCTGTTGGAAGAGGATTTGCCAATCTCATGTTCTAAATCAAATAATCTTCTTAACCCCGATGGTCTAATCTTAGACATTCGAGAGGCAGTTCGTTTGGAGTAAGTTTTATTGTTCTCTATAGACATTCTACTTGCCTTTTCCATTAAACTTTTCTGAAATTACAAGGTTCTGTGTAAAAAAAAATGAAAAGACTTTAAGGTTATCCTGTTGTTTATTGTTTATAAGAAAAAATGAATAGTCCTTAAGACCTTTTTTTATTTTAAAATGATTGTATGTGAGATGGCTTCTTTTCCACAAATAATTCTTGCCTCACAGTCTCCAGCACGTGCTGAGATTATGACACAAATTCGTATCCCGTTCATTGCTATTCCCAGTGAAATCAATGAAACTGAAACTGAACACCAGTTAAATCCTGATCCCGAACGATTAGTGATGCAAAATTCGATAAAAAAAGCACAAGCTATCATTTATCGAATCCAAAATGAACGTAAACAATATATTGTTATAGGTTGCGACACTATTGTTATTGATCCATTTCAAAAAGTCATGGGAAAACCTAGAAATCGATATGATGCAAAATCCATGTTACATACCTTATCTGGTCACTCTCACACGGTTCTAACGGGTTGTACTATTATCATTTCCCCTAACCAAGTTGAATACCAAACTATAGTTTCTACCACCGTGAAATTTCGGGTACTTACAGAAACAGAGATAGAATATTACCTGAATAAAGGGGAATGGCAAAAGAGAGCAGGAAGTTATGCTATTCAAGGTCTAGGTGCCTTTTTAATTGATAGTATCCAAGGGGATTATTTTAACGTGGTTGGATTGCCCATCAGTTGGATCTGGCAAACGCTCTTAAACCATTTCGGTGTTGAACAGTTGATAGAGGTTCTGTCAACACAAGGAGAATGATCAGGATGGAATTCCCAAAAAATGATAAATAATGAAAGCGGTTGTTTTAACCTTTAGTTCGTAATTTTGATGATGATAAAGTCCCGATCATGCCGCGTTTAATGCTTCTACATGGAACAGTGATGTTCTCATATCCTTAAAATTAGCAACTTTTTTGACTAAACCAATGCGAATGAGTCTATTCAAAGCGTTCCGTATTGTACGGTCTGAATATGTACATCTTTTTTCAAGATCTCCTGACGTTAGAGGTCCTTCTTGGCGTAATATTTCAAAAATTCTTCTTACGCTTTGAGGAACTGACCCAATTAGAGGTAAATTTCCCAATTTTGATTTCTTTTCACTAATTTGAACCTGTAACAAATTTTTTAACCATTCCTACTAATTACAAACTTTTTTATTGTTACTGATGATGTTTATCATCTGTTGTTGTTGTTGTTGGTATTGTTTATAAGTATTATCCCAAGTGCAATTCTAAGTGTAACTTTCTGTAATCAAGATTATTCAAACTTAACTTAAAGAATAAGGGATAGGGCCTCAAATAAGAGTGGAAAAAAGCTGATTTTTGATTTTAAGTCATGGAAAATCGGAATCTGGAATTGTAAGAAAAAACTAGAATTAGTGGAACAGACCAGAACCTCGAAACTTCCACAATAGCTTGGTTGAACTTGGCCTCACTCAAGACCCAGGCCCGTCAAGCATAACCTCTCGGTCTTAGGGCTGTTCATTCCCATGCCTGACCCGATTTGACCTAGCATTCTTATTCCTCTCTCCAGAGGAATCTCAGTAAAAGGCCACCTAGACGGAGGACCTCTCATCGTGCAAACCAAGGAGCCTTACTATGTTTAGGCCCCTCAATTCTGGGATTAAGCTCGTCATATAGCGTTACGATCTAGCTGAGCCGCTTTCCTCAGCCGCCTACTGTTCCAAGTAGTTCGTCTAATGCAT
>JAEOTY010000430.1 GCA_016839625.1 Candidatus Hodarchaeota archaeon | reverse complement strand
AATCGAGGATCTACCTGTTGACGTCACGATTTGAAGGATATTTGGCAATATATGATATTGTTTTTGGATTCATTACTGATCTTCATTTAAATGGAAATTCAATTCAAATTAGAGGTGAGAACGTTGACATTCATACTTTTTGCCAAATGCTTATCGAACCTCTTCAAGAAATCTCATATCTCGTATTTCTTGGAGATACAATAGATAAATTAAAAAATGTGAAGTTTTCAAAAGCTTTAGCTCAATACAACGTCTTAAATGAAACATTGGACGAGTTTAATATGTTACCAAAAACTTGGTATATGTTAGGGAACCATGATCCTTCCCCTCGTTACTTTGTATGGCGAAAACCAGTTCAGGTATGGTCAGAGGTTAGAATAGCTCTTCACCCCTATCAAGATGTTATTATGTGTCATGGAAGTCATATGCAACTTGAACAGTATAAGAATCAATATATGACACATGAAAAGGTTGAGGAGTGGCGGACAAATCTAAAACATTATGTGATGAAAAAGCAAATCAGAAAAGATGATTATATGATAGTTGGTCATACTCATACCGGTTTTCTAAATCGGGAGGCAAATTCTATGGGTGTTCCTGCTATGAAAAATTACCTTAACTCTCCACTGCAGGATGAACTCAGTTGTGTGGGTATGTTTTGTATTGGTACCGAAGATAATTCATTTGATCCTTTTCTTGCGATAGAAAAACCAAAAGGTTATCTTTCTCTCTAAAAAAGTGCAATTTCGGATAATAAGAAATATAGAGAGAATGAATGTTAGCTTTAACGATTACGGTTAAGTTCATTTGAAAATTAAAAAATAATTATTCTGTAAATGATACAAAACTTGGAAGCAAATTTGTCTTTTGGGAGAAATGTAAAACTAATGGTTGATAGAACTGCTCGAGATACATTTTTCTTTCTTCTTCATCATCCAATTTATGACATTGATGTAAACAATAGCATAAATGACGCACATGTCTTTTATGAGCATCAAGCAAAGAACGCCAACTCCCTTCATAAAAGACTCTGGTTTGAAAAACTTCTTTTTTTACTAATTTTCGTAATTTAATTATTGTTTGCCTAGTTGGAGTGTAAAAAGGGATATATTCATCATCATAATCCATTTCGAATTGAGAATCCGAAATTTCATCTCTTAGTATAATTTTTATTAATATTAAGCGTGTAATTAACCGAGATACTTCCTCTAAATCAAGGTGACCTGCTCGTCCCTTTTTATCAGGAGTAGTGTGAACGAATAAAGGTATGGTCTGAAATCCTAAGCCCAATTTAGCATTTTCTTTCCTTAGATGGTACCGTAGATTACGATGAACGCAATTAAGTGCTGTATCAAATGGAGTATATGCTCCCATAAAGTCTTTTCCCTGTTTATCGTCTTTTTTCACCCATTTTGCAACATTGCGGCCATAATTTCGTAGAATTAATGGATTTGATTGATTTTGTACCCTTTTCACAACTTGTCTGATACCTTCTGCAAATGGTCGTGACCACCAAGCTTCTATTAATCCCGCTTGTTGAAAAGACAAATGAGCAAGCGCTTCTTCAATAAAATATTGTCTTTTTTTCCTTGATAGTTTCTGAAAACGATCAGCTATATGCTGCGCTATCTCTTCTTGTCGGTTTCGATGAGCTATTTCGATTAAATATAATGTAGCATTTTGAATAGATTTGGCTAATCCTTGAAGATGGAGTTTTCGAAGAGTTTGTCGTACCCCAGGACGTTCGATAGCTTCAATCACTTCTAGATCTGGATGAGAGCGAATTCCCTTGGTTGATTCATAAATAATTTGTATTCCCCACAATTCAAGAACCTCATTCAAACGTGGTTTTCCTCTGTTATACACAGTACTTATTTGGTAAAGTGGGAAATTTTTTGTAGGCTTCTTCTTAGGATGCTTAATTTGAAGAGATGGAATGTCGTTTTGGTCATAAACTATTGATGCTTTTTCATTTTGTGAGAGATTGATATTCAAAGTGCGATGATTAATCTTAATATGGGAGTTCTTTTCTACCATTAATAGAAAATCCTCATCCCATTTATCAGTGTCAATTAGGTTTATCTTATTGAGATTAATATAGGGTTCATTATTAATTCGAATGAGGTTTTGTTCATCTAAATACGCAATTTTATCCTCCTCTAAAATTCTAAAATGCTCTGAGGTTTTATTCACTAAACTTCTAAGACATTCAGAATCGCGAAGAGGATCGAAGATGGAATTTATGTCAAATAATTGTGCTGAATTCTTTGTACTAGAGGACTCTGTAAGTTTATACAAATAAGGGTCTATTACCACCATATCACATCCGATAGAATGATCTTGCGAGAGTTGATAGAGATAAACACCCTGATTCGCTTTCTTCCGTGAGATATACGAATATAATGATTCACACTTGCATTTAATTCTAGAAGAAGGAGTGGGTAAGTCAGATAAAGGGTTTAAGCAATACACACAAGTTGCAATACTGGGATTGAAGTGAAACAAAGAAATTTGATATGATTT
>JAEOTY010000429.1 GCA_016839625.1 Candidatus Hodarchaeota archaeon | reverse complement strand
AGTACCATTGAAGGAGATAAAAATGTCGGGTTTTATTTGTGTGACAGTCTCCATAAAATCATTCAACAGTGTGATTTCTGCGTTGTCAGTATCATTAGCAAGAATAATCACCTTTGAATGAGGTTTTTCAGTTTCTATTGTCCCCCAGGCCATTGATATGGCGGTTATCCTTCGTTTCTTTGCTAGAATTAATTCGTGTATGGTTTCTCCAGGTTGATAATCAACTTCAATGTCAAAAGCAAGTAGAAACGGTTGATAATCACTCGTAGCCTCTGATTTTTGAAATATTTTATCATAGGAGGATGTTATTATCAGAGCATCATCCCGTTCTTCTATTACAACCCCTTTTACAGTGATGGGATGTAATGCGCGGAGATTTCTGTCGATCAAGAACCGTCTTGTGAAAGGAATATCAGCTTCATACACTTCAATTCCTGCTTGTAATAGGCATTTTTTGATATCTGGAACACGAAACGGAACATTACCAACCAATTTTGTTAATTTACGAGAAGATCCACCAAAAAAAATGTGCTTTTCACAACTATCAGTTTGATGTAACCAATTTCTAATATAATCTCTCTCCTTAGCCAGAATTTTCCTTATTTGTGCCTCCCCTGCTTCAGCATAAAAATATGGAAGAAAACTACTGACACGAACTTCAACCCTCTTGCTATTAAACCGCCCCCAAAGACGAAGGAGTGGTCTTTCGATTCCATTTTGCATATGGATCTCATAATCGGCATCTAGAAGAACGAAATCAATCGAGGTGTCCACTGTATAATACACCGAAATAGTCCAAATTGCTATGATCTAATTTCATTAAACCATTAAGTTCTGTATTTTATAGCTAGGATATTAATGACTTCAGCTGCATCCTCCGCTGAATCCGCTGCCTCTTCAATCATGTTTATAACATCTTTTATAGCGTACCATGTCCCATAGTGAATTTGTTGAGAGGAGATGAAGAGTTGCCGATTCATTATTTGATATAACAGATCAAGATCGGATTCACGATCCCGAACTGTGTGGTAAACCCCTGTTACGGCATCTAACTTTATTTCAAGAACTAGAAGAATGTCAACAGTGGTACGAACTAGTGATCGGAGAGCATAAGAGGCATCATGCAATTTCTCCTGAATTAAAGGTGGAATATCATCAATGGAAATTAATTGAATCCTAAATAATGCACCTAAGGTTAACCCTGCTACTCGATCCAAGCGTCGGGCAATTCGTAAGAAAGTCTGAGCATCAGGGGATCTATGGAGACTCTGATAAGTTTGTACTGCAATTTCTTCAAGCTGACTATCAGCTTGAACCTCCAATTCTTTTGCTCGTAATGAATATTTTGTTAACCTTGATTGGAATTTAGATTCTTCCATGGCTTCTTGCTCTAAATAAACTAGCAACCCTTTAGTTGCCTGAATTACACATTCTTCGACGAGTTGGGCATGTTGAAGAGTTGTATCAAATTGAGCCCATCCTGGGCGGGTTTCCCGTACTAAGGCTAAACTAACTGCACCAGCTAGAAGTATTAAACTCGCAAATATGAAAGGTACATGTAAAACAAGATCTAGAGGTTGACCTATGTCATACCAGAGTTGTGCAACTAAACAAGCCACTATAGGACCAGTAAAGAAACCAAGATCCTTGACTGCACGATATGTACCGATTATCTTTGCCTTTTCTGTCTCTGGAGCAATATCAACTGAAATAGTAGGTAAAATTGGATAATATAATCCCACTCCAACTCCTGCTAACGCAGAAAACATCATAAGGACTAGCAGGGGTGATTTTCCAGCCTGTAACAAATATAAAGCGGACGCTTCTAAACATAAACCGATAAACATAGGTGTTTTTCGCCCAATTCGGTCACTAATATTTCCTGCAAAAGGCATCGTGATTGCCCAAAACAACGTAAAAAAGGATGTAATTAATCCAGTTTCGCCTATTAATTGTTCATATCCTAATACTAGCAGTAATGGTAAGAACAATACGATAATGCTATCCACCATCTTACTAATATGCCCATTTAGAAAAGTAATGAGTACAGTTGGACGGGTTATGATATGTCTAAATCGAGGAGGAGTTTTTGGCTCCTCAAGTGGAGTGCGGAGTTTCTCTATTTCTTCTTGCACTTCAGATTTAACAGTGGATCTCACAGATACAAGAGCTAATCCTAGTCCAAAGAGGGAAACTATAGCAGAAAAAGCGAACGATGTTTCAGAAACAGCAATCAAGCCAGCTATCATTGCTCCAAAGGAATATCCTCCATACACAGCAAGCTCCATAACACCCATCCATTGAGCACGTCGAGTTGATGTACTTACATCAGAAAGATAATTCATGGCACCTGCATAAAGAAGTCCCTCACCTGCGCCAAGGAGAGAGTTTCCAACACCTAACAACAAAGGATCGCCCTTTGAAAGTAAAAGAGGAATAGCTCCTAGAACAAAAAACCCAGCTCCAAAAATGATTACTCTTTTCGTTCCAACTTTATGAGTATATGCTCCTGTAAATAGGCCAGCCAGAGCTTTAAATAAACCAAATCCTGACAAAGTTAATGCAATAGAGATCCATGCCCAATTTTCAAACCATTTCGCAAATTCAAGCCTCTCTTCTGCAAATGTTGCTAAAATAGTTCTCTGAACTCCATAGGCAGAGGCAATAAAAAATAAAACCGTTAAAATCCCCACTATCAATGCTGTACGATTTATTCTTATTGTATCTTCCACTTCTTCCTTAGAAGTCGCTTCATTTATCACATGAGATGCCGTCCAATATCATGATATGAGTTTCTAATGTTAATCATCACTTACTATTATTTGACCTTTTTTAAGCCTTTAAGATACCGTGGTGCCAATTGGGAGTAGATATCAGCGGAATGCGTAATAATCATTTTTTGGGATTCTGATATTTTTCTAACAACTTTAGCAGGAACACCAATCACAAGTGATTCCTCCTCTATAACCTTGCCCTCAGGTACTAAAGCCCCTGCACCAATTAAACACCAGTCTTTAATTAACACATTATCAGTAAGAATAGCACCCATTCCAATAATACAATTATTTAGGATTGTTGATCCATGCACAATTGCACCATGGCCAATCGTTACGTTATCGCCAATCGTACATAATCTACCACCCATTGCATGAATTATGCAATTTTCTTGGATAGAAGTATGATTACCTATTCGTATTGAGGTATAATCTCCCCGAATTTTTGCCCCAGGACCAATATAACAATTATCTCCAATAATAACATCACCAATGACCTCAGCAGAACATGCGACATATGTCTTTTCACCTATTTCTGGTATTCTTTCTTCAAACTGGAAAAGAGTCATAGTAGCACCTTATTTCATATGTTTTATCCCAATTTAGTTTGGAATTTATAAAAAAGAAATAGGAGAAGAAAAAAACTTCTCTATAGAATTTACTATTAAGAGAGCGTTTTCTTTTCTTTTATTTTTTCTGTAGAATATTTTCCTCGAGAAATGATATCCATGAAACGAACTATGACAAACACTTCTAGAACTCCAACACCTATCCCAACCGTGAATAACATTACGAGGATAAATCCATATAAACTGTCGCTGGGGATCCTCCCAGATACTATCACCAAAAATCCTGAGAAAAAGGTGTATAATCCTAAAAAAAACGTATATAGGAGAAGTTTTCGGTGAAAACCAACACTATACACTTCTAGTCGATTTCTTCCGATAATTAAACTGCTTATAGCACGATTAAAACGTAGATAGACACCATTGGCCTTCTCGAAACCTTTCTGGGGAGTAGAAACGAGAAGCCCGAAAATTCTTGAAAGAATGGAAAGAAATCCTCCTACGACTCCAGTTTCAGATATCATAATCCAAATGATTGCGAGAACGACACCTATAACTGCAATACCAACGAAAAGCATTAAGGGTTCAGTTGTTATTATGTCAACAATACCAGCTATTAGATCGAATAAAAATCCAATAATATCAAGGACGCCAAAACGATCGTGTGTTACGATACCGCTAGAATCCCTCACATCATATCCAATTATTAATAGAATGATTTCCAATATAGAAATCTCTGGATACGTCGCAAAGAGCAGGGCGCCCAAGCTTCCTAAAATGGTACTAATATCAATGTTATTAAAAAGGCTGCCTAAATTCATCAGATTTTTATCGATAACAACTCCTAAGACCACCAAGAAGACACCAGAGAAAATTCCTGTAATAATGAAAAATCCTGGAATACTCTCGATAAAAGCTCGTTCGTCTGGGTTCAATGGATTGTCAGTTGCTTTAGCACGAATGAAACGGATACAGCGACCAAAAACTCGAAAGATCCAAACGTAAGGCCAAAAAATAATTTTAAGAAATCCTTTGATAAGACGCCAAATACCACCGAAAACGGCAAAAATGTCATCTTTTCCAAATCCATCACTCAAATCGAAAGCGTACTTACTTTTTTTCGTTTCTTCTGTCAATTTATTAACCTCAATTTTAAAAAAAAGAATTATTTGATTGATCCTATGTTTCTTTTTAAACTTCTATTTCGAGGGGTTAGATAGTAATTGTTTCCAATAATTAACTTTTATATGTTTTTATTTTCAACACATAACGAAAGATAGAAGATCAAAATCGTGGAAGTTTGAGAATAAGTTGAAGTGATTCATTTTAATAAAGAATTGATGAAATGAATATTTAACTGTGATACATGGATTGATCAGTGACAATTTGACTATTAATAATTGTCCAGAGGTTCTTTAATGATTAATCAAAAGATTGTAATTATAAAGGGGAGCCCACGAAAGAAAGGTAACAGTTGTACACTAGCAGATTCATTGATTAAAGGTGCTACAGATAACGATGCTATTATTGAGGAATTCTTTCTTCATGATATGGACATAAAACCATGTAACGCGTGTGATGTGTGTATAAAACTTCCGAAAAAAGGTTGTGTCATTGATGATGATATGCAAATCATCTATCCCTCTCTTCGTTCTGCTGATTCAATTGTAATTGCTAGTCCGATATATTGGTTTAATATTAGTGCACAAACTAAATTATTCATTGATCGTTTGTATGGATTGATTAACCCAAATGGTCATGCCTTAAAAGGTAAAAGAATTGGAATTATTTTGACATATGGAGACACAAGTCTGAAAGCTTCAGGAGGTATTCATGCGTTAAACTCCTACCAAGACATGTTTCCCTATATCGGCGCAAAAATTGAAGGCATCATTCACGGAAGTGCAATGGATGCTGGCCAAATAAAACTAAACCAGAAGTTAATGAATGATGCATACGAGCTAGGTAAGAGACTAAGCTCTTCAAATTGATTCAGATTTAATGTCTTTAAGATAAATTTATCGTTGGCATGGGTAACTTTGGTTCTGAGTGCATTATAATTGACCGTTTGAGAATCTTCAATTGTAAACCACAGTTAGAACACTTGAGTAATACAATTTTTTGATTATTCTTGTAGAAGATCTGCCAGGACCGACAACGGGGACAATCCACCTTGAAACCAAGGATTTTTTCTAATCCATGAATGGCCATTTGCCATTCACCACAATTCTTCAATAAACATCAACAAACCATCCCTCTTAGTCCGTTCTTATGACTTTAATTCAGAGAGAGATCATTGAAAATGATAAATTATATCCGCTTAAAAATGAAGAATTTCAAGAGGAAAAAGCATGAGAAAATTCAATTATTATCAACCTACCCGGATACTATTCGGTTGGCAACGTATGAATGAAGTTGGAAAAGAAATTTCACGTATAGGAAAGAAATGTCTTTTGGTCACTGTTAAATCCTTTCCAGCCTTAAAACCTGTATTTGACAAAGTGAAAAAATTATGCACTGTAGCAGGAGTTGATGTGACTCATTTTGACGACGTCATTCCCAATCCAGACACAAATTGTATTAAATTGGGTTCTGAAATGGCAGCTGAAAATAAAGTTGATGTTGTTTTGGGAGTAGGTGGTGGTTCCAGTATTGATACTGCTAAAGCCATAGCGGTAGGTGTTACTCACGGAGAAGTGTGGGATTATCGTCTAGGCCAAAAGCGAGTAACAAAAACAAAAGTACTTCCAATTGTAGCAGTACCTACCACAGCAGGTACAGGATCCGAAGTAACACCAATGGCAGTAATAAAAAATCCTGATGAAAAATTCAAGTCAGCGCTTGCTGATTGGGGTCTATGTCCAAGGGTCAGTATTGTTGATCCTGAACTTACTTTGTCCCTTCCATCGAATATCACTGCTTCAACAGGTTTTGACGTTTTTTGTCATTCATTTGAAAGTTTCTTGCATAAAAGAGCGTCAGATTATACCGACCTTCTCGCTTTTGAGGCAATGAGACGGGTGATTAAGTATCTTCCAGTCGTTGTGAAAGATGGGTCAAATAGGGAATCAAGAGAAGCTCTTTCATGGGCCAGCACCCTCGGAGGACTTTGTATTACAAACACGGGTACAACACTAGCCCATGGAATTGGTATGGCTATTGGAGGACATGTTTCCAATATTATGCACGGAGAGGCGCTTGCGATTTTATACCCCGAAGTAAATCGTTGGACATGGAGGTATGCAATAGAAAAATATGCAACTGTAGGTAGACTCTTTAATCCTGATTTAGAAAATGAACCTGATAAAGTCGCTGCGGAAGAATCATGTAATGAAATGGCCATGTTTCTGAAAGAAATAGGTTTGTGGATAAGTTTGAGAGATAAAAATGTACCTAAAAGTGAATTAAAAGGAATTGGAAATGACACAATGAAATTAAAGAATTATACGGTGCATCCTAAAGTCCCTACTCTTGAAGAAATAAACACCCTCATTAAAAGAAGTTATCAAAGATAGAAATTCATTACATTCACATATATTACTGGGAATTCTGGAAAAGAAAGTGAATTTACCACAAAGAGTGTATTAATAAATCAATGTTCAATGTGTACTAATACTTTTCTTTACAGGTGATACTCGATGGGTAATTGGAGACAACGATATGGAAATAAATTAGAAATTGAGGTTTATGAAGGAGACGGATGTCCCTATCATAAAGTAGGAGCCAAATTCAAGTTCCCTGAGGACATGGGCAAAGTATGTCCTTGGTTGCTTGATAGTGCACATGGAATGATGCGCGCTCTTATGATGGGTGGTACACTTCCTTGGAATTATAAAGGAACTCCTTATGAAAAGAAATTTGACTTACATGGTATTACTACTGAATTCGTTAGATACCCTGATCCAACTTCCGCAGGAATAGTCGTGAAAATCACTAGCCAGCAAGAGTAGCAATAAAAACCATTAGACACAATCCGTTTTCTTCCTTCTTTTATTTCTACAGTAGTAGCATCCTAATTGTGTGATGAAGAACACCAACAAAGGTATTTTTTACCTCAAATTTTCATTTATTCTTTTGATATCAATTCTTTGTTGGTGAAGAATTTGATGATTCCAAAAGATTGGACTTATTATTTACCGCAGATTGGATTAATTGACTTTATATTGATTTCTTTCATTGAAATTGCTTTTATCTGGTTTTTTGTACCGAAAGAAGAGTTCATTGGAAAAGTATTAACTATGGTAGCTGCAGTGAATTTCATCAAAGTCGGTGTAACGAGTTTTGTTTTTCCAATTATCCCCTCTCTTACTGATGTTCTGTACATAATGTACCTAGTTGAAGTAACTGTATTATTCATTGTCGGAATAATAGTCTCAACATTGGTTTATGAAAAGGAGAATTGGTCCCACTCGCGGGAACAAGCAGGTGCTCTAGCCTTTCGTATATCCTTTATTTCCACCCTTGTATGGCTAACTTATAAGAATCTCCAACCTCAAGTCTATTATCAGCTTCCTTACCAGTTACTCTCAGCAGAAGCAGCATTTGCTCAATCTGTACCAATTCCTTTACTTTCCGTAAGTAATTTTGGTTTTCTCACGCTTGTTCTTGGATTAGTAATCCTATATTTCTGGTATAAAGGAAAAAACCTTCTAAGAAGTGATTCGAGCGTTCGATTGAATTCTGCGAACGATTGATTAAGAGAAGTCAGCAACAATGTCCCAACTCGGGTTCTCTCGTTCTGACTTCTGTTGAATCACAACTTTTTGTAAAGGAGACTTTCTAAAGCTTTCCTGTAATTTCTCTAAGCTCTCCATTTGATATGGGAGAGACCAATCAATACCAATTCTAAAACGATAAATATCACTGGGTACCCCTATATCAACAATGTAAAGTTCCCCAAGAGCCTCTTGAGAGACATTAAAAAAACCTGTTTTTACAAAAGCAATTGTCAGGGTTGCAATAGGGTGAATATTGCTAATGTTTTCACCTGTAGTCACATCTAAACCTGAAGGTGCATCTAATGAAATTATGTTATTCATGTGACTTAATAATGAAAACACTTTATCTGAGATTTTATCAACACGTTGTTTAAACCCATAACCAATGTAACAATCTAAAATCATTTGATTTTCGTCCCTTCTTGAAGATAATTGAGGTAGTCCTTCAAAAATTTCTACTCCTAATCTTTGAGCACGATCAAGTTGCTTTTTAGGAGTTGTACGAAGAAGCTCAAAACCCCTTGGAATGAAAATTTCTGCGTTTAGTCCCCAATTTTTCAATCGTCTTGCAGCAACTACTCCTCCACCCCCATTATTGCCTGATCCAACAATTACTTGGTAATTAGAATCATCAGGAGATAAAATTAATGCAAGACGCGCGAGGTTTGACCCAGCATGCTCTATCATCAACTCAACAGGAATATGATATTCTTCCATCATAATACGATCAATTTCGACCATTTGTGTTTTTGTGATTCCTGGTAATGACATTTCAATCTCACCCATTATTCCTGAAGCTAAAAGTATATCGAAAACTTCTTTTAAACCTTTATTTCTAATTCAAGCCTGAATAATATATCACTTCTAATTCTAGCCACTTCTGATTTAAAAAGACTTTTATTTTTGTGGCTTCCAATATTAAAAAGAATTATTAGATGATTAGGCGTTTTAATAAATGAAATTAACATACTTCCAAAGGTAAGGTCTCCAACAAAGAAATTTTGATTGATATTTATTCCAAAATCAAGGATATCGCGAGAGATCTGTGTAATCCTGTCTTTGTTCTCTCCAATGCTTGCTTCATCTATTGCGCTAAATACTGGATGGAAAAATCTAGTCTCGTATACAATATAGTTCAAGATTGTTGAGTCTTGCATAACAGATAAAATATGATTAAGAGCATGTACATCAATGTAAATGTAGTTAGAATATAATTTCTGGATGATGCTTCGAAATGGTTCAAACATACTTCGATTCAGCACAGTCTCTCGGTGAAGTTCTTCCGTGAACATTAGCTCGAATTTTAAAACAACTTCCCTAAGGAAACGAAATAACCGATTGTCGTATTCAGTTGATGGTAACAAGCCATATGTAAGAACTCCCTCGTACAAGATAACCACATAGTTTTCACGATAACGTATGGCAGTAACAGTCTCACGTTGTGTATCCCTCAATACATTTAGAATAGATGTCATAAGACCAGCTTGAATATCAACATCCACTTTATCATCTGAAGTAGAATTTGTAAAAGTATGGTTAAAAACGAGAAGGCCTGACTTAGTGATGATATTCACATCTAGTATCAACAAAATTGCCTCAGTAAACACAAACGGACTTATTTAATGTCTATTCATTATTGGGAGATCACATATCCTCAACGAGGATCATTGTTATGTATTCGGAGTTTAGGATTTTCTGAAATCTATCCAGTATATAATGTAACGATCTAATAATATAAAAAAATTCGTTTATTATTATCCTACTAAATACCTTTTATAACTCATAATCAATCGAATCTACACTTTTACAAAGTGTATTATTCTTCTATATTCCTAAATGAAAGAAAGAAGGCATTAATTAGAAAGAATTCAGTCACTTTCATCATGAATAACTCTTTTCAAAACAACACCCAAAAGTCTTTAAAGAAAAGTGTGATCAAATATGAGCTGGGATTATTATGGCTGATTTAAGAGGAATTGGACGTATCTTAGGAGTTCTTGGGGGAATTATCATGGTTGTGTTTGCTATTATTATGGTAGTCTCAAATGTAGCTGCTGATTTGGTGGAAGCATTTAGTGACATACTAGATTTAGCTACAATTAATATCGCTGGGCAAGCTTTAGGTTCAACTGCTTGGATTATCTCGGCCGCAATTACTCTCATATGTGGTTTGGTTGCAATCCTTGGATATCAGAAGTTGGCATCTAAGGATAAGAGCAACTTAATTTTGTGGGGAATCATCTATATAGTTATTGGCTTAATAGGTGGTACCGTAGGCGGATTAATTGTATTAATTGGAGGCATAGTCCTAGTTATAGATTATTTCCTCTGAAACAACCACTCTTTCCTTTTTTTTTACTTTCTAATGGCAAGACTGATGTTGCTAAGGGCAAATTCTCGTTTCCTAACCTTACAAAGCCCATATTACTCATTTAATAGCTCTTACTATAACGTTAAGATAATTAATGAGCAAAGTGACTTACAACTCATCATTAAAATAGATAATGAATTATAGGAAATCGAAGTCGGGACAATTGTTATCGATAAGGTCTTTCAACAAGAATTAGATATAGATCAAAGTAATATGGTTCGTTTCACCGCCCAATAATGAAATCAATGAATTGGACTTTTCAAACTTCATTCAATTCATATTTCGTCAATTACTCAATCTTGGTTCCTTGTTTTTAAATCTAAAATTTGTGCGTTCGAACCATATTCATCCAACTTAAGGTTTCTTTTTATCGTACATATTTATATCGGGTTCTTTACTAATAATCTCCTTTTTCAAAGACTGTAAATGGGTTTTTATCAATACTTCTAATCGAAAGCAAATGTTTTTAAAGCAAAGGAGAATGGGGGTACTTGCATAGGCAAAATAAAGACGTCTCCGCCTGTTGAGTGAAACAGTGTCTGAGACGTATATAAATGGTCAGCCTAAAATTGAGTTTTTTCAATT
>JAEOTY010000428.1 GCA_016839625.1 Candidatus Hodarchaeota archaeon | reverse complement strand
TCGCTTGATTACAACTTCAATCTTGTTCATTAAAATTATGGTTTTTGTCGAAGTTAACTAATCAATAATCCCGACAGATTCGAATTAATAGAAAAAAACTAGATTAAAGATTTTTGCACATCTCTGTTAATAGAAAAAAAATTTTTGGTCAATTGCCCCATTTTCTCTTTACTTGTATCTAGTGACGTAAAATAGCGAATTTTCACTTAGACTTAGTAAAAAAATAAAACGGGGAAAATAATCTTTTGAGAACTTTCGAGCGCCAGTTTGGAAAAGAAAGCATAAGACGGATTTTTGATTTCAAAATATCATGCAATGGGGGTAGTAGAAGGGAGATAGAAAATTCCAAATTCACTAATCCATTGATTTATGACAATACATTGGTATTTTTCATGGTATTTGGACTTTAACCTTTGGTTAAGCGAAATTATATCAAAAAATAGTTCTTAACTTCGCCAAACTTAACTTTGACGACATATGAATCTCTTTTTTTTTTTAGATATTTTTTCTCCTATTCGCTTTTGAGTTTTTACTTGCGAATTAGTGAGGAATTCATTCCGTATAGATGCTGCAATAGGATTTTTTTTTGATCACTATTTATTTCAATTTATCGTGAAATTTTTTTGTTACTGAGGAACTCCCTATGAGTCCATATGATAGCTTTTTGAAACCATGTGAGCCCCACTTGGTGGTTGGGCGTCGTTCTCATGAGAAACGATTTGAAACAATCTTATCTAATTTCAAAGAAGAAGATTATAAGGACAATTTCATTCTTATATCTGGATCTCCAGGCATTGGAAAAACCAGCTTATTGCATGTCTTTTCAGAAATTGTTAAAAATGAAATGATGGCTTTTACTTTTGTATCAATTGGAATGGGGGGAAAAATGAATCGAGATTTGATTCGAGATATCTATAGAGCAATTTCCCCGAATCTAACTGAAGAGAAAAAGGGCTTTCTAAAGAAAACAAAAGAAGTGGAGATAAAATCCTTTACTCCTAAAACCAAACTTTCTGATATTATTAACAATTTTACCGATAATTTAAAATTTCGTCCACCTAAATCTCCAGTTGTCGTTGCATTAGATCCTCTTGATCGTATATTAGATTCTGGACAAAAATATGTTATGGATGGTCTCCAAGGTTTAATCAAAGCCCTTCAAGGGAAATTTCCATTATTATTTATCGGTACCTGTCAAGAATACAACCTTGATGAAATCAAAGGGCTGGCTCAACTTAGTGAGCACTTTATTCTTGATCGGTTGGATTTTTCCGACTCAAAGCTTCTCTTTTCAAAAATCGCTCGTGGAAAACTGCAGAGTAGCGGAACTTTACGGGAAGAACTGGTAAAACAGAGTGATCGTTCACCATTCAACCTTGTGTTCATGGTAGATGTAGTTCGGTGGGTTGAAGACCGAATTAACAGAGAAGGTCTGGAAGATAGTGAAAGGACAATAAAAGAAATGGCCCAGCCATACATCAGAACTTTTGCAATTCGAGCTTTTCTTCAAGAGTTGTATAAAATGGACGAGGAAGAAAATAAAACACTCCAACTTATGCTAGGATCACCTCGAAATGCAGTTCATCAAGAAGCATTTGATTCTGCAATGATCTCACCAACTGTCCTGGCAAGTTTGCAATCCAAAGGACTAATCTCTAAGAGAGGGGAGTATTATCAATTTAATAGTTATGCACTCTTTTCCACACTAGGGTCTGGTTCGGTTGTTGATTTAAAAGCTGAAGCAGGATTATTGTTACAGATTCTAGAAACAGACATGATGATGGGATTTGAGATTAATCCTAAAGCTCTGGAACGATTAGAACAGGCCTCATTCTCAACTGAGGGTTTGGATGATCAGTCCATTCCTAATAGGACGAAATCACTTTATCAAAGTGCTTTCGAAACCAAGAAATTCTATGAAGCTTATCGTCTTTCACTACTTACAGGAAATTTTTTACGTATGGCAAAGGATGTCGAGGGTAGTGGGGTCTTTTTCGAGGAAGTTGCCCAAGAATTTCATGAGCAGGATAAGGTGCCATATACTATCGCTCTTTATCGAAGGGCTTTGGAAGCTTATCGACTCGCCAAAAATGAAAGAAAGCGTAAGGACATCAGTCAGCGAACCGCGATGATATATCTGCAAAATGCAGAGAAATTTGATAAACAAAATCAACCTGAATTGGCTCGTTCGTCATACTATCATGCGATTAAACTATTCGAACGAGCAGATGATATTAATTCAGCCACTGATGCTGTTAATAAAGCGATTCAGACGTATCCCTCTAAACCTCAAGCAGCATTTTTTGAAAACCTTCTGGCGAGTACTTCGCCAAAATTGGCGGAGATTCCGCCTGACACTAAACACGGGTGAGAATTATGAGTACAGAACAAGATAAAATTAGTCGAATTAAAGATCATAAAGCAAAGATTGAAAGTGAAAATACACTTATTCAGCAAAGAATAAATGATTTCCAAGATGAGAGTAAAAAATCGTTGGGAAGTTTTTCTAGCACTCTTGACCAATCCAAAAATTCTGTTCTTTCTGATATTAATTCCGTTATGAGCAGTATTGAAAAATTAGCAACTGAATTGAATGAATATAAGAATAAAACTCTTGTATCCGAAAAAGATGCTCTGGGTAGCCGCTTAAATGATTTACTAGGGCAAGTTAATTCGGGAATACAGAAATTACAGAATTCTATTGTTGATTTATCCTCTAAACAAGAAGAAGATGTATCAGGAATTTATTCTCAAATGGCTGGGAAAGTGAACACTGGTTTAAGCGATATTTATTCTAGTCAACGAGACCAAATTACTAAATTTGAAAATGAAATCTCTTCTCAGTTAGAAAGAGTTAATCGGGATATCGTGAGTACAGTTGAAGGAGAAAGTGCGAATCAGCGAGAAATGACTGAAAGTATTGCCTCATCATTTTTAAAATCACTTGAAGATTTTCGTTCAAGAATTCGAGATCTCAGTGATACAAAAGAAACTAATGTGGATGCAATTTTTTCGGGGACTGTAAGTGAATCGATTGGCCGCTTAGAGATGGCTAAGGAAGATTTATTGGCAAGTATCGACGGTGTTATGAATCAACTTGAGGATAGTCTTGCGAAACAAAAAACTGACAATGAAGAAATGCAAAAAGCTATTCAGGAAGGGATTAGTAAGACAAAGTCAGACGTTAAAGATCGGATCGAGAATCAACGACTAGAATTGGTTGAAGAATGGAACACAATTGACCAGGAACAGAAGAGTACACTTGCGTCGATCAAGGAGACAACTGGAGGTTCATTTCAAAGTGCTTTGGAAACAAATGAATCTTTCCAGGCCAAATTATTAACAGAGTTGGAACAGCAATTAAAAGTTAGTTTATATAGCGAAATTGACAACATTACCCTCTCTTTCACGAAATTTCAGGATTCAATAATTAATCAAATAGATTCACTCATTTCACGATTAACAAGCGCACGAGATGAAATGAAAGGGAGTTTAGAAGGACTTCTCGTTAGTAATCTTAATAAAATTGGCGATATCGGAAAACAACTCGAAGATCAGCTTTCAAGCATATCCTCCCAAGTTTCAGATGAATATAAGAAGAGTCGTGAAAGTACATACTCAAATTTGATGAATGCTGTTGAGGATAGATTTAATGCGATTAATACATCATTAGATCAATACAAAGAAACAACTAGCACAAAATTAGAGAAAACTTCAACGGATCTCGATGTTTCTCTGATGAACTTTTTCGACACCACGCAGACTACTGTCAGTGATACAGTTGATAAAAACAATGTAACCCTTGATCAACTTGGAACCTCGGTCAATGAATCATTCAGAACATTACAATCTGGACAAGAGAAGAATATCGAAACTACGCTCACAGATATTCGAAATACATTACGAATGAAGCAGAGTGAACTGATTACTGCAATCAGTAGCATTTCACCTGCAGCTGAAGATCATATTGAATCGAATCGCGAATTTGCTGAGGAAAAGAAGGCAGAAGTGACTCGAACGAGTAGTACGGCGTTTGAGGATCTTAGAAAACAAGTTACAAATATTGAACAGGACGGATTAAGTGCGATTCAAAGTATTGTTCAGAATACACATCATCAATTAGATCAAAACGTGAAAGATAGTGAACAAAGAACTAAGGAGCTCATTGAAGGATTAGAAGATGAACATAAAAGTTCTATTGCGAGATACCGATCAAATGCAACTCAAGAATTGAATAGGAACACGGAAATGCTTGATGAATATCGTAATACTCTACAAGAAAAATTCACCAGTTTCTTTGACAATCAACAACAAAGTCTAGATTCGTTCATAGATGTTAACAGATCTCGTCGCGAGGCAGTAGATGATCAACGTAGGAATCTCGATATCAAATTTGAAGAATTAGGTAATACCATCGATACTGCTACTGAAACTCTAAGTACAAACATCAACACTAACACTGGAAACGTCACTACCTCGGTGAAGAATATTTTAAGAGATGTCGATGATATTATTAAGACCATGAAATGATTTTCTCTCGTTTTCGAAAAGAAAGTTCTGGTCGTGTCTTTAATGCTCGATTCTTGCCCAAAATATTGGAATGGTCGAGCTAACAACCGTTCAAAGGAAGTTAAAATGGAAAAAAATGAATACTACTCTAAAAAGCTCTCTGCATTGCGATTAAAGCGATGCTATGACATCGCGTCTCCAAGAATCAAACAATACTTGGAGGCTGAAATTCAATTTGTCTTGGATCAGATCAAGTCAACAGATGTGGTTTTAGAACTTGGTTGTGGATATGGAAGAGTAATGGCCAGATTGGCTCAAATAGCGGAAAAAGTACATGGTATTGATACTTCAGATGAGAGTTTAAGGTTTGCACGAGAGTTCTTACGTAATGAAACTAATTTTGAATTGTATAAAATGAATGCTTCATCTCTTAATTTCAAAGAACAGAAGTTTGAAATGGTTATTGCAATTCAAAATAGTATTTCAGTATTTAATGTAGATCCAAACAAATTAATTAGAGAATGTATTAGAGTAACCAAGGATGATGGGAAAATCCTCTTATCAAGTTATTCAGAAAATATTTGGAAGGAACGACTTGATTGGTTTATCCAACAGTCAAAAGAAGGTTTACTTGGAGAAATTGATTTGGAGAGAACCAGAGAGGGTATCATTGTATGTAAGGATGGTTTCAAAGCCACAACATATACACCTGAAGATTTTTACCGATTAACTTCAGAAATGAAACTTGACGCAGCAATTGAAGAGGTCGATCAATCGAGTCTTTTTTGTATTATTTACGTAGATCACAATTAAACGTCACAAAAATCGCAATGAATTTAAAAGTAACTAATTTTCAGAATTTGATGCTTACAATATAATAGAATAATAGGAGAATGGCGAATGACTAAAAAATTTACTTTATCGGTAATTCTATTGATGAGTATTGTCTTTTTAAGCGGATGTACAGTTAACCTAGGAAATTTTGAATATGCTGGAGATAAAGATCCAGTCACGGTACCAAAAAGTACTCACACCACAGTAATTTTAGATTTCCAACTAGGTGTTGGATCAATAATATTAGAAGTTAATCCTACTGCAACTTACTTAGTTGATGTCGAAAATAAGGTATCCATCAGAGAAGGATCTGGTGGATCATTGGAGGAAGCAGAAGAAGTTACGTATTCAGAAATTAATTTTGAAACAATGAAAGTAGAATTTGATTCGCAAGATGTGGATATACAGGTGGATTACAGTTATGCTATTACAATCAAAGTAGCCAATAATATCACACTGAAAATAAATCTTCGAGCGGCTACAGGAGACATATCAATGAGCATTTCAGATCCCTCAATAACCATTAACTCATTAGATCTTGAAACCTCAACAGGTGAAATATCATTGACACTAGGAGTTGTTCAATTCTCTGATCTGTCACCTAAGGTTAAAACTTCAACTGGAACCCAAGATATTACTATATCAGATGTTATATATACTTCCTCAACAGCTTGGAGCATTTCCTTATCCACTGGAACTTTGTATCTGGATATTGATGATACTGGGCCGCCCAGTAACGTTTCTATGACCCATGAATTTGATATTACTGACTCAACTGGAGTATTAAGCGTCACGGCTGATCTCCATCAAGATTACGGACTTAAAATCACTACATCTGTCTCAACTGGAAATGTTGATATTCCTGGAGATGGTGAATCTTATACTTCAGCAAATTACAATTCAGCAACCCAAAAATATGACTTTACCATAAGTGCATCAACAGGTGATATCACCTTCTCTACTGGAAGTTAATTAGAGTGGAATCATTCGCATGAACACAGAATCTAAGAAACCACGACTCGTCTTCCTTGATAACATAAAGATCGTATTTGCTATTATCGTAATTTTCCAGCACGCAAGGATCACCTATGGAGGCATAGGTGGATGGTACTATATTGAGGGAGGGGGTCTTGATCTATTCAGTTTTATTGTCTTTCAAAGTTTGACTTCAATTGGAGGTCTTTTTCAATCCTCACTCATGGGATTGTTCTTTTTAATGGGTGCTTTTTTTACTCCTAAAAGTTATGATCGAAAAGGCGACTTTCCCTTCTGGAAAGAACGACTTCTTCGCCTTGGTATCCCTCTCCTTTTGTATATTCTGCTAATTAATCCTATTATTCATTATATACTGGCATTGTTAGGAATTCAACCCTGGAGCACCAACCCAAACCTGCAAGGGTCTCTTCTAGATTTTTATTTAAGTCAATTTCAATCACTGGACCAATTAATAGATTTTCTAACCTACACTGGTCCTATGTGGTTCCTTTATGGCCTGCTCATATTCACATTCCTTTATACACTATGGCGTCAGATAACCAAGTTTGACTCTTTACAGCAATACATCCCAAAAGAACTTCCAATCCCAAAATATTATTATTTACTCCTAATAGCTATTTTATTAGGCTGTGTTACTTTTTTAATTCGGTTTATTTCTCCCGTAGACAAATTTCCTTTAGGATTCCCATTCGGTTTTTTCCCTCAGTATCTTATGATGTTCAGTGTTGGTATCATTGCTGCTAGATACGATTGGTTTGAAAAGATGTCTAAAAATCATGTCAAAGTCTGGGCGAGTATTATCGCATTAACAGTTGTATTATTTTTTCTGTATTTTTTCCTATTTCTGGGAATAGATGCAGATTTTAGTGTTTTATTAGGCGGACCCACTCTACCTGCCCTTATATTTTCACTGGTCGATAATGTCATTTGTATGGGAATGATCTTTATCTTAATACCGATTTTTTATGCCAAATTTAACGATCAAGGTGTTTTGCTCCAGAACCTATCTGGAAGCGCCTTCTATATGTACCTCATTCATGGTCCCATCCTTGTTGCTGTATCCCTTGTTTTTGCATCAATAACTCTTTTCCCTATTATTAAACTAGCCATTGTATTTCCTATAACAGTTCTCCTCTGCTATCTAGTAAGTCATTATGTCCTTCGAAGGATAATGTGAAAATACTTTGATCAATTCTAATCACTAAAGTACCAAAGAATGAGATAATTTATCCACATTGAACTTGTATTCGCTCCAGAATTTATGCTTTTTAAAGCCTAATCTTTTGTTAATAGCGATCATAGGAGCATTAGTGACCGCAAAATCTGTAACAACAAACTTCACTTCTGGAAAAGTTTTCTTAGAATACTTTAACATCTCGGCTTTCAACCATTTTCCTAATCCTCTTCCTCGGTACTCCTTTTTAACGCTTGTTAACCATTGAAATAGGAGTGTTGCTTGATCTGGTTGGTAGACTGTCTCTGTTAACCCACTTATTGTTCCATCAGTTTCTCTAGTTATTAGGGTTGTCCATATCCGATTTATTAACTTATTACGTTTTTCTCGCATTCTTCGTGTTTCTGGAGTCTCCTTAGCTTCCCATTCAAGCTCGCCTTTCGGAACCTGGTTTAATGTTTCAGTAAATAACTGACAATAATCATTTATATCTTTCTCCGGGATGTCTTCAAACCGCTCAATTGTTACTCCTTCTGCACGACGTGTTCCCTCGTCTACCCATTCATTTAACATCTCCCAGTCAACTTCTTCCAGCTTCAATCTACTTTCTTCTTCTGTCAATGCAATTTTTCCCCCAAATTTCTCACAAAATGCTTTTCCATTTTCCAAGAGACTTCCTCCTTGAAAAACTGTTTTACCTTCGTCTTTCACTTTGGTTACAAGGATTTTAAGTAAATCTGTACCACATCCAAGTCGTCGAAACACCTTTTCAACAAATAGATTTCCAAATGCTACGTGTTTATTCGCTTGATAAGCTGGAGATGATTCATTATCGACTGTAACTCTCCCATAACCGATGACGTTACTATTCTTTTCTTCAGACAGAATCCAACGATAATCTATAGTATCTGGCTGAGGATTTTTCATCTCTTTTTTGATAGTTTCTTTCGATGGTGGAGGGTCGTCGGGAAACATTTCTTTGAAAATTTTTAAATAAAAATGATAATACTTCTCCCACAATTCATCAGAAGTGGTTTGTGGATCAAATATAGCAATAGTACTTTCTGGTTTTTTCATAAATACAACTCAAGGATATTGATCAGGGATAATGGTTATTTCCCGAGCATAAATTGTGTCAATAAAATAGAGTTCTATAATCTAAAAGTATTATTAATTAAAGTTATTCGGTTTTTATAGGAATGAAACTAAATGTCTAAAAAGCAAGAACATCCTATATTATTTATTTTTGCTGTGGGCATATTTAGTGTTATTATGTTATTTCTTTTTTATACCAATATTATTGTATTTTTCTTTATCTTTTTGGCTGTCATTGGATGGAATATTGGGTTAAGATTTAGGAAAAGACAAGAAATAGCTCCTCAACCTGATGATGAGTTACAAAAGCGTATTGCTCTGATAGATGATATGATGAGAGAACGGTAGCAAAATTAAGTGGTCAGATAATTGGTTCCTAAATCGAAAATCATATTTAATAAAACTGCAAAAATTATAGAATTATATTTTCCAATTACGTTAGTGAGGTTATTATGAAACTGATTTTAAAGTGAAAGCGTAAAGAATGAGTTATATCAGAATCGATATTAAGGTACAAAACAAGGCCTTATCCTCTCAAAAAGGCATGAAGTGATGGAAACGCAGAGTAAAGGAGTTATTTTTGACATCAAGAAATATGCACTTCATGATGGCCCTGGTATCCGTACGACTGTTTTTCTTAAGGGATGCCCCTTAAATTGTTGGTGGTGTCACAATCCAGAGGGTCAAAATCCAGAACCTGAAAGAATTTGGAGCAATCAAAATACTCAAAAAGAGATAATTGGAAGAGAGGTAAGTGTTGAAGAGGTTATAGCTGAAATAGAAAAAGATCTGATTTTTTACGATGAATCTGGTGGTGGGGTAACTTTTTCTGGTGGAGAACCGTTGATGCAACATGATTTCTTGGATCACCTGTTAACTGCTTGTCAAACACGAGAATTGTCAACAACGCTCGATACTTGCGGGTACTCATCCTGGGAGATTATCGAGAAAATAAAAGATAAAGTGGATCTATTTTTATACGATCTTAAGATGATTGATGATAAAAACCATCAGAAATATACTGGAGTATCAGTTTTACCGATCCTATCAAATTTAAAGAGACTGGAGGGAGAAAACATAATTATCCGTTTCCCAGTTATTCCTGGAATTACAGACACAGAGGAAAATGTTAATCAGTTAGTAGATTGGTTATCAAAACTTGAAACTATTAAGGAAATCAATCTTCTTCCGTTTCACAAAATTGGTTATAGCAAATATTTAAAATTGAACCGTGAAAATGTATTGTTAGACCTTAACCCTCCATCACCTGAAAGATTAAATCAATTATTAGACACCTTCAGAGGACTCGGATTCATAACCAAGCTAGGTGGTTAATCAATGAATGAGCGTATTCAGCAGTTACGGGCACAGAGCTTGGAGACTAAACCATGGCTAGACCCGGAAAGAGCAATCTTACTTACAAGGTTTTACCAGAGTGAGATCGCATACCGCGTTTCCATCCCCGTAAGACGCGCTTTAGCCTTTAAATACCTATTAGAGAACAAAACGCTATATATAAACAAAATGAAAGAGCTGATAGTGGGTGAGAAGGGGTCAGAACCAAAAGCTGCACCTAGTTATCCAGAATTATGTGTCCACAGCTTAAAAGATCTTGAAATATTAAATTCAAGGGAAAAAATTTCTTTTAAAGTCAGCGCAGAAACCCGAGATATCTATAGAAACACCATTATTCCATTTTGGGAAAAAGGAAGGTCCATTAGAGACAAAATTTTCAATTCTGTTTCTGATGAATGGAAAGCTGCGTATGAGGCGGGTGTTTTTACTGAATTTCAGGAGCAAAGAGCCCCAGGACACACAGTTTTGGGTGATATCATTTATCATAAAGGGTTTTTGGATCTTAAGGAAGACATTCAACAGTCTATTCACAATTTGGATTTCTATAATGACCCTGAAGCCTTTGATAAAAGAGAAGAATTGAAAGCAATGGATATTGCTGCGGATGCATTAATCGCTTATGCTCATCGATACTCAGAGGCATTAAAAAGATTAGCACATGAGGTCACAGATAGTACCCGATCAAAAGAATTACTCAAAATGTCCGAGATTTGTCAAAGGGTTCCAGCTCATGTACCAAGAACTCTTTGGGAAGCATTGCAATACTATTGGTTTGTTCATCTTGGTGTTACAATTGAGTTGAACACTTGGGACTCCTTTAATCCTGGGAGACTAGATCAACATTTATATCCTTTTTACAAAAAGGAGCTTGAAGAGGGGTCATTAACTAAAGAGGAAGCTACAGAATTACTTCAAGCATTCTGGGTTAAATTTAATAATCAACCAGCTCCCCCTAAGGTCGGAGTTACTGCTCAAGAGAGTAATACTTATACTGATTTCACCTTGATTAATATTGGGGGAGTTAAAGAGGATGGATCAGATGCAACAAACGAACTCTCCTATTTACTACTAGATATTATCGAAGAAATGAGGTTATTACAGCCCAGCTCTATGGTACAACTAAGTAAGAAAAATCCCAATCGTTTAATTAAACGAGCCTTAAAGATTATCAAAACTGGTTATGGCCAACCTTCAATCTTTAACGCTGAAGCTATCATTCAGGAAATGGTGCGTCAAGGAAAATCATTGAAAGATGCAAGGAAAGGAGGAGCTAGCGGATGTGTGGAGACTGGTGCCTTCGGAACAGAAGCCTATATTCTAACTGGATATTTTAATATGCCAAAGGTCCTGGAAATTACTCTTAACAATGGTACCGATCCCAGAACGGGAAAACAAATTGGGATAAAAACAGGCGATCCTGTTACATTCAAGAGCTTTAACGAGTTTTACAGTGCTTATGAGAAACAATTAAACCATTTCATTGATATTAAGGTTAGGGGGAATAATATCATTGAACGGATCTATGCGAAATACATGCCTTGTCCCTTCCTTTCTTTACTAATTGAAGATTGTATATCTAATGGAAAAGATTATAATGCTGGAGGGGCTCGGTATAACACATCCTACATACAAGGTGTAGGTTTAGGCAGTATAACTGATTCTTTAACTTCAATAAAATATAATGTATTTGACAATAATTACACCACTATGAAGGAGCTTCTTCAAGCGTTAAAAGTTGATTTTGAGGGTTTTAACACAATTAGGCACCGTTTCATTAATGAAACCCCAAAATATGGAAACGACGATGACTATGCAGATTCTCTTACTGTGGAAATATTCGAAAGCTATTTTGCAGCAGTGGATGGACGACCCAATACCAAGGGAGGAACTCACAGAATTAATCTTCTTCCCACGACTGTTCATATATATTTTGGTCAAATGACTGGTGCCATGCCCGATGGTAAGATGAGTAGAGAACCTCTTTCAGAAGGGATCTCACCTGTTCAAGGCGCAGACAGGAATGGCCCAACTGCAGTTATCAAATCCGTTTCAAAGATCGATCATTTAAGGACTGGTGGGACACTTTTAAACCAGAAATTCACTCCCCAGCTCTTGTCAACTGACGAAGGTATTGAGAAATTGATGCACCTAATTCGTTCTCATTTCAAACTGGACAGTCACCATATTCAATTTAACGTGGTAACAGCAGATACTTTACGAAAAGCCCAAGTGAATCCTGAAAAGTATCGCGATTTAATCGTCCGTGTTGCCGGTTACAGTGATTATTTTGTTGATCTAATACCCGAACTACAGGATGAGATTATTAGAAGAACCGAACATGGAAGTTTTTAACCGAATGATTCTTTCTTAATCGAAAGTTTCATCTCATTATTAGTTAGAATAAACCCAATTTCTTCGTAGGTATTTCTCCCAATTTCTGTGGTGTGTAAACTAATCACAGTGATCTCTTTCTTCCTCAAAAAATCTAGGATTTCCTTCAAAAGCTTCGACGCTATACCTTTTTTTCGCCATTCAGGAAGCGTATACATGTTCATAATGTATGCTTCTTTTCTAGAGTTATTTCCTGGTGACGGAGGCTTTTGAAAAATGACTAATCCACTAGTTGCTATAATTATTCCGTTATTTTCGGCAACCCATGATAGAAATTCCTCTTTGGGTATGAATTGTTTAAAAAATTGTTCACATGCCCTTTGGAAAGACTGCTCCTCTCTTTTTCCATCTAATAGTTCCATTTCTTTGAATAAAGCAATTCTAAATAGAACTAACGAGTTTAAATCGTTAATATTAGCACGACGGATTTGGATCATCTTGATATTCACGTTTCTCTCATTTTTCTTCTTGAATATCTAGTTCATCGAAGTAATAGATATAATCTGCGTTAATTCGTTCTTTCTTTAACTTTTTTAGACAGTAGTTGAGTTGTCCCCTGTGGTATATTGTGTGGAGAATATATTGGAGATAATAATCGTCCAAATTCATAACAAATGAACTTTCATCCATTCTTTGAATGCGGATTGATCTTTTCATATTTTGTTGGAAGGCTTCAGCAATATCCTTATCTCGTTGTTCCCAATGCTCTAATAATTCTTTATTTGGCGTCGATTTGAGTTGGTTTACTATTTCTTCAGGAGAACTTGAGCTCTTTGTGATTCTTAGAAAGCAAGATTCTATTGCTAGTAAAATGTGCTCGACTTTTTCTCTTACACTACCAATATTCGGACTTAAGTTTTGTGAGAATTCTTCATCTGACAACTTCTCTAACTGCTTTCTAGATTCATTTCCTGCCCAGAGGTGGTATTTTCCGAGATTTATTATTCCCATTTTAAGTACACTCAAAAATTTTAAAATTCGTTGAATTTGAAGTTATTTAATTTTTTCCACTAAGTTAAATTGAATACCTAAACAAAATTATGTTTATACCTTTATTTTTTACCTTTTAGAAACTAGCTTCTATTCAATGAACATTAGTTCCATCTTATTATTCTAAGTGAAAAGCATATGGAAGAATATAAATGATTAAAATTCCCGAGGAAACTCTTCACTGGTTGTTAGAAGACCATAATCCCCCAGTGAGAAATTTAACAAAGCAATATCTACAGAATATAAAACCAACAGAAACTGAACAAGAACAAGTAAATGATTATCCTCCCATTAAAACTATTCTCTCTTTGATGAAGTTAGACGGCACTTGGTCTGATCCAAAGAATCCCTATAAAAAATATACAGGAAATTACTGGCAATACATCTTTCTCTGCGAATTAAATGCGAAAGTTTCCTCTGAATCGATCCAACGAGCATCTGAACATATTTTCTCGTACCAATTACCTGAGGGTGGGTTTTCTCATAAAATTGGGTTTGAAAAACCATTGATTTGTTTAACAACAAATTTATTACGTTCACTTATCTATTTTGGATACGAAAGAGATGTACGTGTCCAGAAAGGAGTCGATCTAATTACACAACATGTACTTGAACATCAGAGTGTCGTTTGTATTGATCCCATCTTTATCCTATTACCTGATTGCCAGATGTCTTTAACTAAAGTTCTTTCAATGTATGCTATTTTGGATGAGAAACAGCGCACGTCAAATATAAAAAGAGCAATCAAAATTATTATAGAAAATATTGCTACAAACAAAGTCTTTCAATATGTTCCTACTGGTGCTAAAGAGTATCATGAAGCAATAAAAGGTAAAAAAACAGCAGAAATTCGTCAAATCAAGGCTCGTATGTTAAAGCAACCCGAGAAACTTAAGAAGACGGAAGTTAAAAGCAGTTGGAAAATATTCGGTTTCCCTCACTCTTATACTTCTGACGCTCTTGAAACTCTCTATTGGCTAGCAAGAATTAATTCTCCTAAGCGTCCTGAGTTTGAAGAAGCGATCGATCTGGTGATTAACCGTATGGAACATTCAGGATATTGGATAAATGAAAATAAATTTAGAAATCCCATGTTGGTTGAGATAGAAGCAAAGAAAATGCCTTCTAAATGGTTGACATTCAGAGCCTGTTATGTCTTAAAAACATTTAGAGGGCTAGAATTCAAATCTTAGGAATTTCGATTAGTTTCTCCCTACTTACAGTCCTTAAGAGGGGACATGAATGATCCTGCAGTTCTCTCGTTGAGCGGGATCATAAAGTCACATTCTTTCAACTGAACCTTCTTTTGGGTTATGAACTCCCCAATTTTTTTCGCCTTATGTTGAATTTCAGTCAATACTTCCTCCTCCGTCTTTTCAAATAGAAATAATTTTAAAAGCGGTTTTTCATCTTTTCCTAAGTCCCAAACTCCAATTACTCGTCCATTGATTAAAATTGTAGACGTTGCGTTACCAGTACGATCGAAAATAAAGTTGTAATGCTTAAGTGACAGAAAATATCTCCCCCTTTTTTTGTAGCCCATAAGATATGGATCTAAAATGGGTAGAAGATTAATTGTGTTCCTATTTGCTTGATTAATCATCTCAATCAACCCTTTATCCGATTTTAATAGCATTAGTTTATCATCAGAATCAGAGATCTTAATATGAAAGAATTGGTCTTCAATGCGGTTCAAAGCGTTGATGATCTTTGTTTTTCCCAACCCAGTCCACCATACTATATCTTCTTCGGAAGCAGGGCCGAATGCTCTAAGATAGTAATGAACTAGTTGGCTTTCCGCTTCTTGTTCATTTATACCTGAAAAATTCATATCTGGAAAATATTCCTTGAAAAGGGAATATTTACGAGGTCTACTTCGTATTATTAGTCCTTGGTCACACATCAGATATAAAATATAAGAAATATTTATTTTAGTCTGGAGAGCTTTCTTAATTTCAGAAGCAGTCATTTCTTTACTTTTATCGTCTTCTAGAATGCTTATAATTGATTTTGAAATCTTTTTGTATTCTTCTAATGACACTCCCCGAAATTCTAAAGCTTTTCGTGATTGATTCTCAACTAATTTATTGGTAGCAGTATAAACCAATGATATCATTTCTTTAGGGAAAATATAGAGGGTTCCGCGTATGCAGCGAATTTTTCCGAGGCTTTTCTTAACATAAAATTCTTCATCTAAGTGCTCTTTGGCAAAATTTTTAATCCTAGCAAACAGGGACAAGTAAGGAGTTATAGAACTAGTGGCATGTAATCCACCAATATTTTCCACAATTTTCACAATATCTTGAGGACTTGAATTATCTGTTAAGTGTTGTTTGCGCAAAACAAAATGGTTAGCTTCATTACTGGTAATATTGGTCATTTCTACATCATTTATCAAAATTGTTTTTAGAACTGGTAGCTCAAGTAAAAAAGTGGAGGAAGGTCTCCTATTGTTTTCTATACTGTTTTTCCTCGTGGCCATAGATCCCGAATTATTTCCTTTAAAACGCCAACTAATCGAACATCTGTTGTAATTATTAATTGAACGCCCCCACTGTCTCCAGTTCCAATTGCAGCTTCCTCCTGTCCGTCTCGGGCGAAAGCAAAGACTTCTACTTTATCATAATGTTTTAATTGGACGTTACCGAGTTCTTGAGCTATTTTATTAGCGGTCTCCTGGGAATCAACTTCAGTGAGAATCTGTATTCGACGACGAGTCCCTGCTTGTTTCAATAAATCCCAAGGAATCATTGATAATTTAGGTACCATAATCTGAATTGTGGATTTTGTACGGGTCAACATGGCTTCTAGAGTTTGTGTTACTTGTGCTTGAGTGGCTAAAAAAGTTTCCTCAACTTTTCCGATAGGAATTTCTAACGCAATGTTTTGAACCTCTGAAATTAAACTCATCAACTCTTTACTTTTTGTAAGGCCTGATCCAATTTTATCTGGAATACCACTGATTGCGTTCGTTAAGTCTGAAGTTATTGTATCCTGTAAATTTGTTGTTTTCTTGTCAATTTCGGAAATAAGATTCGCGACTTCGTACTCAAGCTTCTTTGACGTCTTCTGGCCTTCGGATTCAAAGAAGGAAAGTGCTTCTGATAAAATATTATCAGTAGTATCGTGATATGAGCTTCCTATATCTGTGATCGTGCTTGTAATCTGTGTTAGACTTTCCTGCACATCTTTTGCGATCGCTTCTAAACTTTCAGTAATATTTTGACCAAATGATGTTGATAAAGTTGTGAGATTTCTATCAACTTCTCTGAACAAGGCCTGTTGACGATCTGAAAGAGTACTCTTTTCCGATTCCAAGCTCTTCATACTATTCGTAGCATTATCATCCATGAAACTCTTGGCTTGATTCAGAATAGTAGTATGGCGTGTATTCAATGAGGTAACAAAGTTTTGAGCTGTGGTTGAAAAATCTTCTAGAGTTGTTTGAAAATCTTGATAAATCTTATCCATTTTTTGAGTTAATTGCATCTTCCCTGAGTTTAGTTCTGTCTCTAGCTTGACAAAAATACTCTGAACATTTTCACCAAAAGTATTAATCGATTGTTGAATCTCTTCTTCTATTCTCGTCTTTTTATCTGGGAAATCCTTGTGTAGTTCGGTTACTTTAGTTTTTAAACTGTCTAATTCCTTGTTTAATTCTACATTTATGTTTGTGATTCGATCAGTGAACTGCGATCTCTCATTTGATGCATGTTGTTCCATATTGTTTAGGTGTTCTAAGCTTGAAGACCGAACATTTTCAATAACTCCTCTAGTATTGTTGTATTGATCTTCTATAGTTTCCATTATTTGTGTTGAAGTTCTTTCAATCGTTGAAGGAAGTTCACGGAATTCTTGTAATTTAGTAGTTGTATCTGATGTAACTTGAGCTGATAATTCCTCTATAGATTCTTTAACATTTGAATTGATAGTATCTATAGACTTATTCAGAAGTTGTTGTGTTTCTTGCAGAGTAGTAATAACTTCTCTGTTTTGTGTTTCTAGGTGATCAGGTATAACCTGATATTTCTCCCTCTGGGTTGTATTGAACTCTTGTAACTTTGTTTTAACAACCGCCTCGAGATTAGTCTGAGCCTCTTCCAGCCCTTTAATTGTGTTTTGAAAACTAACGTTTATCGATTCCAAGAGTTGTTCTAATTGATTCGGTAAATATTCACCGAGTTGAGAGAGGATTGAACTTCCTTTAAGAGAAGAGGCTTTCCATTGGTTTGTTATTGTTCCTTTTAGATTTGAAAGGTCAGATTGAGATCTTAGAGTTTCAAAAGTGTTGTTTATCTCTGAAACTAGAGACTCGTTGATCACTTCAGTAATTCTTGATGCTCCAGATTCACTTGCAGATTGAAATGCAAGTTGAAGATTCTGGATGAAATTCTCAATCTCTGTACTTACTAATGTTTCCAGTTCTTTCGGAACTTGAGCTGTTTGATCCAACTGTTGGAGTGTTTTATTCATTCCATTAAACTCGTTAACTATTCCTTGCTTAAGACTTTCACCAAGGGAAGCAGAAATCGTTGAGAGGAGAATACCTAAATGATCTGTAAGGTGATCCTTCCTTACATTGAATCTTTCCTTCATCTTATCAGAGAATGCAGAGATATTCTGAAGTGCGATGGAATATGATGAATTAACAGATTCTACTAAATCGTCTCCAATAGTTTCCATCAGACGTTGTATCTCTAAATTTTGAGTATTTAAGCTAGTATTTATTGTCTCAGCGAAATTTTCGCTTGAATTTCTGAATTTCGTTATTTGGTCATCAATCAACTTTTCGGTACGTTTTTGGGCACCTTCAAATTCTTTCATTGCTGTTGTAACAATTTTCTCTATATCTTGGAATCCAGCTTTACCTAAACTAACCCTTTTATTCAATCGTTCAGTTACCTCAGTGTTGATTTCTGATAGACGCGCTCTAATCTTGTTTAATTCAGCTTTCACTTGCCGATCAAAAGTATTAAAATCATCTGTATGATGTGCTTGGTATTCCTCAAGTTTTGTTGGAATGCCTCTACTTAATTCAAGAGTAGCTTTCTCTATATTATCCTTAAATTTGTTCAATCTAACGTTTGATGCAGCTAGTTGTTCATCCTGTGTCCTCTTCGCTTCTTGGGTAACTGTTTCGAAATCGACAGCGAGGTTTGCAATATCCTCGTCAAACGCTTCAGAAAATGTCTGATTTCCAGCATTCATACTGGTTTGAAGTCGTTCTAGGATTTTAGAAATTTCCTCCTGAATTTTTATTGAGCTTTGAGATAAATGCTCACTAACTTGATTTATTATCCCAAAGCTTAAAGAAATTTCTTCTATTCCTACAGATACATTTTCTGTGACAGTTGATTGCATCTGGCCAAGCATCAAATTTGCACTTGCTCCAAAAGAAGAGAATTCTTCATTTGCTACATTTTGGAGATATCT
>JAEOTY010000427.1 GCA_016839625.1 Candidatus Hodarchaeota archaeon | reverse complement strand
GTTCAATTGGACATCTATCAAGCAGGAACCCTCTTTGAATATGGAAGAAAGTTGAAATAACGATTAGGAGTTAGGTATTTCCGAAATAAAAAATATTATATATCTAATTAAGATTATGTAAATTAATAATTTGTTCTGTATTGCTGGAAAGTTAGAATATAGAAATATAAGGATGAGGTCTTAATTTGAGTCATAAAACCAAATATCAACTCCCATCAAAACGAAAGAGGAAAATTAAAAAGAAAATAATAGGTATTCTCCCCATATTGGGAGTTCACTCAAAATTTGATCTCAGAATTATGAAAGAGATGAAACCTGCATTTGATAAAAAAACTCGGAAGAAATTAAAGACTTTCAAGCATTAATTTTTCAGGGATAATTACAGAGGTTCTTCCGTAATTCTGCTAACTGCTTCAAGAAATTGTTCCATTAATTCTTTAGGATTTTCTGATTGTTCTAGTACAGTCGATACTACAATTAGGTCTGAACCTGCTTTGACCAAGTCCGCAACCTGAGCTTTTGTGCGAATTCCCCCACCTGTGATTAATGTAGCATTTCTTTCTTTTGTAAATTCCTTTACTTGTCTTACTAAATCCAATCGTTCTGCTATTGAAGCACCAAACCGTCCTGAGCCTGCTTCAAGATAGATATTAGACCAGTAATTTCTCCATTTGTTAGTTATTTCCTCATATGCTTGTTCATCAGTTAATTCTTTTGCGTGGAGTTTTTTGCCAACAGATGAATGAGGACTAAGAACCATGTATCCATATTTGCGATCAATAGGCCAGTGTTTACCGAAAGGCTTTCGGCACCATTTCATTAACCAATGATACTTTTTCCCCAGCTTAACTACAACCTTGATCCTGAACCTATAGGCATTGAGAAGGGTTGGCATTTGAATAAAGTCAGCTAAAGACGAAATTTGTAAAGGATGACCAGGAAATATAACTACGGAGGGAAGGTTGATTTCTAATTGGTGAAGTCTCTTTAAATAGCGATGTACTCCTCTGTATATCTCTGAGCTATCCCCAACCCAGATCTCTAGGGGAAGTTTTGTCGAATCTTCGCACTCTGTTAAAATTCCTTTTAGTGCATAAAACATACGTTCTGTTGCTTCCCCCTTATTGGGATCAATCAGAATCGCAAGTTGTGTAACTTTCGACAACTCCAATTAAATGTGTTAAGCAATAAAACGAAATATACAGATCATTATATGCGTTTCATGCTTGAAATGTAACCACTTATGGCTATTAATCTGTAATACGCACCTCCAATGAAATAATAAAATACTTACTTATCAGTCAAGATATTTGTTTTCAGAAGATAAAGGAGGAAAACTTGGTCCTGTGTCTAGAATTATTGATTATCACATCCATACATTATTTTCTGACGGTTTCTTTAGTCCACGAGACATGATTCAAGCTGCTGCTGAAAGAGGAATCCAAGAGGTATGTATAACTGACCATTATTCCATATGGAAACCAGCTCTTTCAGAATTGGATCTAGAAGAGTATTTCACAACACTTGATGAAATACGAAGTCATGAGTTATTGGGCACAAAAGTCTTTATTGGCATAGAGGTAGATCTTTCCACGATTGATTCTCTATATCCGCTCCAAGAATTTCAATGGGATTTAATATTGTTTGAATATGTTTTCGCTCAACCATCATGGGAAAAAAAATTCCAACAATTACTAAATTTTAAGAAGAAAAATCCAAATTACAATATTGGATTAGCTCACACACGCTTTACACGTGTTTCTGAGTCAAGAATTGATTATGTACTTAATAAAATACGTGAATTTGAAATTATCATTGAACTAAACATAAGTTATGGGAATTACATGGACCAGTGGTTTAATTATCTTGATGATGAATACTGGTACTCAATAGGGTCTGATGCACACCATAAGGATAGTCTAGGAAATACAACTCTGGCCGTTAATTTTCTTAAAGAAAGAAGCATCCCTTTAACTAGAATTATTCCCCTATAATTATCTTCCTAAAGATGGTGCAACATCTATTTCCTTATAATAGGCAAAGAATTACATTAACTAGAAGTATGTGAGATTGATGGCTGTTCTATTTGATCTGGAAAGTATTCTTGCTGATTTTTCAGACGAGATGCAGCGAAATATTCGTTTCATTTACTCCCTCTCCCTTCTTCCTAAGCCAAAAGTTGCCTTCCATGGAGCAGATGCCGACGGTATCGTTTCAGGTGTCATCTTAAAAACACTAAAAAAATTCCAAAATGCCATTTTCATCCCACTAGAATATCAAGAAATCCGCCACTCAAAATTTGGTGCATATTTAAATGCACTAAACTGGGAGGCAATTGTTGATCTTCCTCCTTTTAATGCATCAGCAATTAATCTCTACTGTGATCATCATCAATCAAACAAATCCTTAACTAAAAATTCAGAAGTGGTACTTTTTGATGAAACCGCTCCTAGTGCAGCATATTTACTATCCAACCATTTCGATGACCAGTTACCAGGATTTTTAAAATTATTAGCTGATCTTACCACTATTACTGATACAGCTGGCTTTACTGTATCTCCACCAGTAGACTTCCCTCCTAATTTCCAGGAAGCAACCCGTCAAGAACAAGCTTGGCTTCTAAACGATATCTGCCGTACTCCAGAGTCAACAGAAGAAGTAATTTCGCTTTTTCAAGATTTTTCAAGTCAAAAATTGAATGTATTCACTAATAAAGTATATAAACAGAAGATTTCAAGTTTACGAACTCTTAGGAAGAAAAGTATTAATATCGGAGATCAGTTTGAATTAGCAGATGTCCTTGTTATTATACGGGGGAAAGAAAAGATTATGACCTCGATTTTAGTAAATAGGTTATTTGAGAAAGGGGTAAAAATAACCTGTATACTATTTCCAGGCAAGCAATTCACAGGAATTTCGTTGAGAGTAAATTCTCAAGTTTCTGAGTCAGATTTAGAAAGATACCGTGTGGATAAATTAGCAGTTGAGTTTTCTGGTGGAGGTCACCCTAGAGCTGCAGGTGGTCGAGGGACTACATTAAAAACGACGATGAAAGCAATAATTACATGGATTCAGGAACATGATTTTTCTTATAAAGAATATGATCTTCGGGATCAAAACGATGAATCTCTCTTCACAACTCTAGGGAAAATTAGGTACTAGGTTGCGAAGTACAAGCTATTGGTACGCAATTAATTGGAGACAGGTTGAGCTTCGGCCTTTTCTTTAATCGCAATTATTTTCTCCACTTCAGGTAATCTAGTCAAAAACCATGAGTATCCGAGAACCAACATGCCAGAAATGGCACATGTTACTAAAACTGAGGGCAGATAAATGAATTCTGCTACTATCCCTGACAATAACATGGCTACTGGCGCGCTCATTTGAGCTAATGTTCGTCGAACTGCATAAACTCTACCCAATATGTCCTGAGGTACCGTACTAGCCCATATTGCCTCACTAGAGACATTAGCGACTGGTAAAGTGAACCCAGCTAAAAATAACCCAATCCCAGCAATCTCGAAATATCCTATGGGAGCTGATAACATGATAAAAAATCCAAAATACCCCAAAAACAACCCTAAAGCGACTCCTCTAGCATGATTTTCAAATCCTTTCCATGAAGACATAACAGTTGAGCCAATAAGCATTCCTGCCTGTTGAGCAGTAAAAAGAAAGGCTAATTGAGAGGCGTCACCAAGATGAATAGAGGTTACAAAAAGAGGGAGTTGAACGTAAAAAGGAGTCATAAAAAAGTTTGCACCTGTAAAAACAAACAGAAGAGCAAGTAACCCTGGTGTTTCTTTAATAAATATCATTCCCTGACTAAATTCGAATCTAAATGAAGGTCTCTCTTTTGTTTCTAAAATTTTTCTTTTAACTTTGGGGATAGAAATTAATACTGTTGGAACAATAGCGACTAGAAATGTTATTACATCTAACCATAGTATAGTTTTCAGTGGAATAAGTAATACCTCCAGAGTAAAAGCTCCAATAATAGGCCCGGCAATACCTCCAATAATGCCATTTACAAGGTAATTTATACCATTAATTCTACTATATTGCTCTTTTGGAACCATTATCGGGAGGAGCGTATCAACTGCTGACGTATGGAAAGCTCCAAATAAAGCTCGAATAGTATTAAGGATTAATAGTATCGCTACAAGTTCTAGGGGATTAAAAATATCTATTAAAAAGAAACCAATAAGAACTACGGTAAAAAAAGCTTGCATGAAATCAACAAATGCAATAACTTTTTTTCGGCTCCAGCGGTCTATGAAAACACCAGCGACAGGTGTTGCTATTATAAAAGGGGCGAAATTCAAAAAAGTTGCTAATCCTAACACAAACGTGCTGCCCGTTGTTATCGTTAAGAACCATATAATACTAAAACCAACAACGTTCGACCCGAACATCGAGATCCATTGTCCAACTAGGAAAACTAAGTAGCCTCGAAGATTGGTATCAGATTTTTCTTCATTTCTGTTAAATTCCGTCATTTTTAATCCTCGAGTAGAACCTATTCACCAAAAAGGGTCTCTATTGATTGTAATTTTAAAAGGACTCGCTACTGGCAAAACCTCAAAGGGTAAAATAATTTGGTTTCTCGGTGCCAGGTTTAAACATAAGTAGCTCTATTGCTCGATCGGAAAATAACAAGGATTGAACAGATTAAAACTCCAATAAGAACAAATAATAAACGTATATGTTCAAATTGATAACCCTGAACAATCAATCCAACTAGATCCATGTAATAGAGAGGTGAAAGGAATCTTAGAGGCATGAGAGGTTCACTAAAGTATGGTAGTGTAACTAGAATAATAACTAGAGCACCCAGAGCATAGACTATTTTCTTCCGATTATCTGGTGACGGGAAGAGTAGTCCAAGTGCAATAAGAAAACAGAGAATGGTTCCATAAGTGAAGGGGATGATGATTAGAGCAAGTAATTGTTCGACAACCTTTGAATTAATATCAAGATAGAACTCTCCAAAGATAATTAATAATAGGGTCATTGAACTCAAAATCGTCAATTCGATCATAATTGTTAATATCCGAGGAAAAATAATGTTTCTTGGTTTAGTTGGTGTCCCAAGGAGGAGGTCGATAGTTTTATCACGCTTGTCTCTATCTACAACTCTTCCAGCTTCAATAATAATAAATGGGAAGAAATATAGCCAAGTATATCCATAGAACTGTGGGTAAATTGGTCCAAGAGGATCTTCAAGAATTTGTTCCATTGAGTTTCGTACAAGAGCTTTAGCAAATGGATTATTTCGATAGATTTGAGCCATCTCAGCAAAACCTCCTTCTCCTGTGGGGAACCCAATGATGATAGAAACCGCCGCAAAAAAACAGATGATAAAGAAGACAATGAATATCGCCCTGTCTGCAACCCATTGTTCAGCTGAAATCGGCGATATTCTATGTATCATTAGTCGAAGATAGTCCTTTAGGGTTACTTTTTCACAAAAACCTGAGAGTCTATTTTTAAGCCCAACTATTTCAGTTTCTTTACTTATTTTCTGATCTTGATTGAATTGTAAAGGTAATATGTCTCTTGATAAGAAAATCAACACTCCAAATGTTATTAGAAATATTGAGATTACTAGAGGCACGAAATTATCAAACTTAAGTGTCTCCCCACTGATAAGAATCGGGGTCGGATTTGTGTAATGGAGCATGTTCAGATATTTTAGATCTCCATAATTTGAATTCATATTCACGATTGATGTCAGGAGAAAAGACAATAGAAAAATAATCCCAGCTATTCCACGTCCAATGTCACTCCTTAGTGTGATTGAGGTTACAAAGAATGCGATGGAAAGAAAAATTATCCCAGAAATCCATAACAGGATGAAACCCGAGAAAACCCTGTGATAATTAATATTTGTACCTAAAATATTGTAACTAATGGGAATAAGGATGCAAATTAGTAATGTAAAAAAAGTTAGAAGAAGGAGGTGGGAAACTACATGACGTAATATCAGTTTCTCTTTTCTATGGGGACTCGAGATAATAAGGTCAGCCATTCCTGATTTAACTTCCTCTGGTGTGCCTGCTCCTCCTAACCAGATTCCTGCCACGGGGTATACGTTAGCCATATATGCTATAAAGTATAGAAAAATGAAATACAGAAAGAAGTCGGAATTTTCCGAGTCAAGATTAGCAATTAGTTCCCCCCATATAGATTTAACAAAGGGTGTATCTGCTAATCCTATTAAAGCCTGGACACCTTTTTCACCTGGAAAGGTCCAATATGTAACCAAAGCCCCAATAAAGCCTATCACGAATAATAGGGTATATGTCAGCCACTGTTGTCTAAGAATCAGTCTAAAACTGCGAGCCCACATCTGAAACATGAGGTTAATCTTCCTTATAATACTGTAGGAAATAATCCTCTAAACTTGGCTCAGGAATAACAACATTCTGAATATGTTGTTGATTCAACGATTGAAATAGATCAGAAAAATTAGGTTGAGCTGATTTCAAGTAAATAGAGTATCGATGTCCATTTCCATTGGTCTGAAGTTTCTCGAAGTGACTTATAAGTGGAATTTGGTTTAATAAAGAATCAATAGGTTCTTCCATGGTGAGAATTACCCTTTGTTGGACACGTTGACTAAGTTGGTCAATATGGTCATGACTTACTAGGAACCCCTCCTTAATTATCGCTACTTCATCACAGATCTTTTGGACTTCTGTTAAATTATGAGAGGAAAAGAAAATAGTCTTTCCGCGATCTCTAAATTCTTTTAACACATGGTATAGACGTTGTTGCATTAATGGATCTAGTCCAACAGAAGGTTCGTCGAGAATAAGGAGATCAGGATCATGCATTAGGGCCTGAATTAATCCAACTTTCTGTTTGTTTCCTTTACTTAACTGATTAACATTTCTTGATTCATCAAGTTCAAATGTATCGCTCAATGAATTCCTGAGTTTAGATGGTCTTTTTCTTAATGAAGCAAAATAATCTAATATGCCTTTTACAGTGAAATGTTTGTATAAATCAAATTCTCCAGGTAAATAGCCAATTTTTTCTTTGAGAGCAATCTGGGCACTCCAATTCGTTATTTCATGCCCGAAAACCTTTACTTGGCCTTTTGTTGGTTTTAGAATTCCAAGAAGACAGCGAATAGTTGTTGTTTTCCCAGCTCCATTGGGACCTAAAAAGCCAGATATAGTCCCTGGATTTATTTTAATACTTAAATTTTCAATTCCCCTATGTTTCCCATAGTATTTAGTCAAATTGACTAGCGCTATTGTTGATTCCAATTTCAAAACCTTTAAAATGGGGATGTTTATTAGATAATGTCAAAGAAAACACTTTTTTTCTAATTCTAATTTAAAAATCCAAAGATATAAATGTTTTCTATTGTGAACATTTCTAGATATATCCATTTAACGGCAAAATAGTAAAACATGTATGAAATTATTTACCTAAGATTGAATATAAAGAGAAGTGAAAAGCTTATTGTTTCTTCCCTATTATTCGGAATCGGATAGATGATGATATGCCCATCACCTTCTGTTATTGTGGAGCAGGATGGGTTCAGCAACAATAGGAAGGGATTTTAGGAAAACCTGTAAAAATGATATTATAAAATCCGTCCTTCAAGATGATGATGTCTGTGAATTTGCCATCTATCTCCCTGATGATCTATAACAACCATGAAGAACACTCATTCATAAATGAGTTTCACTCCCTGTTTTCTCACCCTCTTTTTTAGTTATCTTGTCCATATGAATAAATACCCCAATTACGATTAAAGTGCCGAAGAAGGTTATCATGAGCAATGGAGGGAATCCTAGAAACGAAAATAGGAACCCAGCCACAGCGGCAGACGGAACACGCCCAAGGCGCTGAAAAAAAGCTAATAATCCAAAATTCGTTGTGGCTGCTGAAGGATCGATCGAAATGAAGCTTAAAGTTACAGAGGGGCGCCAAAAAGCGACTACTGCTCCTAAAAAGGCATATGCGAGTAGTAATAGATGGGTTGCCATTGATGGGATGGCTATAGCTGCTAAAGTAAAAAATATCCACATAAATCCAATAACTTCACCACAAATGAGTCCAAGTACTCTACCATAACGATCGACTAACATACCAGCTGGATTAGCAAGCAATACTAGTACTATTGTCTCTACCAGAGTTAAGGAAGCTATAAAAGCTACATCAACTTCAAATAGTATAATGAAGATCCCATTCGCAATCGAGAGGGGTAATCCCCAGATAAATGCATCTATAGCAAAGGTAAAAGCAGTTAACCGTAAAAACGGGTCTTTAAAAATCTTTACAATAGGGAAGTTGATCTGTTTACTATTTGGAAAAACATCACGCAAAGCTACTATGTTCAACAACCCAGATATTATGATTAGGAGAAGTCCTACTTGAAAATAACTGATATAACCAATGTTTCCCTCTTGGATAGAAAGTGAAGCAATTATCCCAGCGATGTATCCAGAGTTATAAACTATCGAAAAAGCGAATCCCCGTTTTTCTTCAATGGAAGATTCATAGATTATTCCTTGCAGAGGAGCATCATAAAATCCTGTTCCTAAGTTAAAAGTAATGATGCCTAAGAGGATCAGTAAAATGTTAGAAGCACTCGCGGAGAGGCAAATTAATCCACAACTACTGAGAATTTGTCCAAAAATGATTAATCTTTTTCTCCCATAAAAATCTGCAATAAAAGCTATTATGAGAGGAAATACAGCGGAGAAAGTTCCTATCGAGAGGATTAATCCTAGGATCTGAGCTGCTTCAGTAGTAGTTCCATAAATGGATAAAAGATAGGGTTGAATTTGGATCATAAAGACGAAATTCACGAATCCCCATAAGAAATGAGTCAGAGTAAGAGTAATAATGTTCAATCTATGTAAGTACGCTGTTTTCATTGAATAGTACCTTGGTTAGCTGTGTGGAACTTGTCATCTCTGCTTAGTAGTTCATTTTCACGGGCGGTGTGAGATCGCATATAAGTCCAAGCAATATATACACTAAATTTAATAAGGTGGAATAGGAGCAAAAAACGACGGTGATTAATTTTATGAAGGAAATTATGATAGGAAACGCGAAAAGTGAACCAGGAAAATTAACTTATGGTTTTATTGAGAGTATAGACCATCCTACTGGAATAGTAGAACAAATTCCAGTTATGATTGCCCAGGGACATGAAACAGGGCCTACTTTCTTCTTAACTGCGAATGTCCATGGGAATGAGCTAACAGGAATTGCTGTTATTCATCGGTTAGTAACCGAAGAACTCGCTCAAGAGTTAAAAGGAACTGTAGTCGCTCTTCCAAGCCTCAATCCCTCAGCATTGCGTCGTTATAAAAGTCGAGCTGGATTTGATGCAAGGGATCCCAATCGTCTTTTTCCAGAAGAAAAATTTGCAGAAGAAGCGGAGGAAGAGGATATCGATAAAGAACCACCTGAACTGTTTGAGCAAGTAGCAACCAAAATTTACTCATATTTCAAGAAATATGCGGACTACCATATTGATTTCCACAATCATACATTACGGTCAATTCCTTATGTAATTCTTGATCGGTTGTTCTATGAAGATGATTCGAAGAAAGAAGAAGCAGGACAATTATTTAAGCAAGTGAAAGAAATGGTTGAGGCTTTTGGTGTCGTAGTTTGTGCAGAATTTCCTGCTAAGAAATACCTAAAGATGAAACTTCATCGTTCTGTCTCTGGGTCAACTTTAAACAGTCTTAGAATCCCAGCATTTACTGCTGAACTCGGAGAGAACAATGTCGTCATTCCGCAAGTTGTTGCGGGTTCAGTTAAAGGAACAAGAAATGTTCTAAAACATGTGGGAATGCTTGAAGGCGCCAAAGAAGAGATCAGCGAATTTTTTATACCTAAACCAAAGGAACCAATAAGACGAAGCTCCCATCCTAGAGCGAAACAGTCAGGGATGATCCAATTTCTAGTTAATCCTGGAGATCAAGTGAAGAAAGGACAACCTGTGGCCTCAATTACTGATATCTTAGGTAGAAAACTTGGTGATGGTTATATTCGAACCGAATATGATGGTTATATGATTGCCTTACGATCAGAGATGACAGTATATGCTAATAATCCCATTGCAGAGATGGGAATCAAGGATGATGCGCCTCCAGTGGTACCGATTCCTCCCAAAAAGAAAAACTAAGAGATCATTAATTCTCCCTTAATAAAAACCTGGAGTATAATGGTTCAGTGTGAATGTTCATTGCTAATACAATTTCTCCCCTAATACTAATTTTTGGGATGACAGACATAATATGAATCCTTATACAATTATTTAATTGAAGTTAGATAAAAGCTGAAAAAAGTGGATACTCAAACAACGCATTTTTCAAGAAATCAGACATGGCTTCATCAAAAGCTTAAACACCGTTACTTAAATGAAGTTGGAGGTTCTGAAGAAGCTTCTTTGCAAATAAATGGGAGAAAATACAGAATAGATGTTCTAGATGAAGAAAGAAATACAGCATATGAAATTCATCGATCAAACTTTGGAGGGAAATTCTCTGAAAAAATAAGGGGATTGTTAAAGTTACCCAAGTTGAAAATAGTCATTGTTCATCCCATCGTGATTAACCAAAAAGTAACTCGAATGAACCAGGGGAAAATTTTGGGTGTTAGTTATTATAACAAGCGAAGTGACATATATACTTTTTTTGAGAAGTTAGTGTACTTTAAAGTAGAGTTTATACCTCAAAGAATGGAATTTGATGTGGTCTTTATCAAAGAACACGTGATAAAAGAATTCGTAGGATTTTATGGCAGAGGTACGAGGAGAAAATATGAAATTGTCCAGAGAGATCTACTTAACATTGAAAAAGTTCTGAAATTCCAAACAAAATCAGATTTTATTAGCATTCTGCCTAATGGATTACCAGATGCTTTTACGAACCGTGATCTAGCTGAAAGATTGGAAATCAAGGGAAGTCAAAGAAGAATTCAAAGAGTTCCAGGCATTATAACTTATAGTCTCTGTATACTAGGTATTCTGAATCGCGTGGGAACTAGGGGACGAGCACATGAGTTCTCAATTTGAACAAGTTAATATCATTCGCTAAGCAATATAAACCTTCGGATTCTGGAACCCATATATTAGTAACTATCTATATGCTCCCAACTACCCAGAGAGAAAAATGATTGGAAAAAATAATAAATTTGAGACATTAGATAAAAGGAAAAAAATTCTAGGAGGGATTTTCGTTTGTGCATTGGTAATTTCTGGCTGTATCGTAGTTTATTTTATCCTAGCATTTGATTCTGTGGGATATAATCAATTTGGTTTAAATCAAAACAGCCTGACTCAGGAAATTGAGAACAAGGTTTACGAAAAAGGTTTTTACCACATTGGCCCCATTAATCACTTTATCAAATTCCCTAAAACAGTCCAACCAATTGAGTTCTACGAATCATACCCTCTAGATTCACGAACACAAGATGGCCTTTTGATCCATATTCAGTTGTCATTTCAATATCAACTCCGAAAAGCTGAGCTCATCCAGTTATTCAGAACATTTGCATTGGATTATGAAAACTATTTCATTTCGCAATCTAGAACCACGATAAGAGATGTCGCAAGTTTCTACAACGCAATCGAATTCTTTAACAATCGAACTTTCATTGGAGACGCAATGTTCGATTACTTAGTGCAAGATATTAATGCAATGTTCGCTGATATCGTTTACTTCCAATTGAGGGAAATTGATCTTCCAGATGAGTTTGAAGAAGCGCTTAAACAAGTACAAATTGCGCAACAACAATACCAAATCGCTTTGTATGAACAGGAAGCGGCAATTATTCGTGCACAAACCCAGATAATTGAAGCTCAAGCAATGGCGAATATAACCGTTCTAACAGCCGAGGCTGATGCTGAAGCGTACCTGATTAACATGGAGGCCCAGGCACAAGCGTTAAATGTTACTCTGACTGCAGAGCGAATAGCTTATTACGCAATAGGTCAACAATTGAATTTGACTTCTTCAGAGCTGTTAGCTTTGTTATGGGTCATGGCTGTTCGGGATCACGATGATTCTATGCTAATAATTGGTGCTGACACGCCCGTTCTTATCGAGACTGCTTTGAATATCACTGATACCTAGGGATAATTCAATCCCTTATTTTTTCTTGAATTACTACTTTTTTATAAAAAAGGAAAAAAGGAAGAGGGAATTCATTCTAACTCATTCGCGAGATATTTTTGGTAACCCAATAGATCAAATAGACCATGGCCAGAAAGATTGAAGAGAATTGTTTTTTCTTCATTCTTGGATTCCCTTGCAAGATCGATCACAGCCGCAATGGCGTGTGCTGACTCAGGAGCTGGAATTATTCCTTCACTCTTAGCAAAAATTTCCGCAGCTTCAAATGCAGTTTGTTGTTTGTACTTCATTGGTGAAACATTACCCGTATTAATCAAAACTGACAGACTGGGGGCAACACCGTGATATCTTAATCCCCCCGCATGAATAGGTGGGGGAATATATTCAGACCCTAAAGTGTACATTTTTAACAGCGGGGTCATATTAGCAGTATCACCAAAGTCGTAGCGATAATCCCCATCCGACATTTTTGATGCAGCAGTAGACTCAGCAGCAACAGCTTGCATTTCATACCCATTTCGCATCTTTTCGCGGATAAATGGATACGCTAAACCTGCAAAATTTGATCCTCCTCCAACACAACCCACTATAAAATCTGGTCCCAAAAACTCGTTTTCTGCCATTTGAAATTGTTGGATAGCCTCCAGACCGATTACTGTCTGATGAAGCAGTACATGGTTTAAAACGGAACCCAATGAGTACTTAGTTTGTTCCTGTTTGAGAGCTAATGTTATAGCTTCGCTTATTGCAATTCCCAAACTGCCAGGGTGTTGGGGATCTTCGCTTAAGAGTTTTTTACCAAATTCTGTTTTCGATGAGGGAGATGGATGGACTTCTGCTCCAAACAACTCCATTATCGTTCTCCGATGGGGTTTTTGATCATAGCTTGCTTTAACCATCATAACTTTACAGTTTAGGTCAAACAGATGACAAGCGTAGGCTAATGCACTTCCCCATTGACCTGCTCCAGTTTCAGTGGTTAGGCTTTCTGTTCCTTCCTTAGTGTTGTAGAATGCTTGCGCGATAGCAGTATTCACCTTATGTGAACCAGTAGGAGATCTTTCTCCTTCGTACTTGTAGTAAATTCTAACTTTTGTTTTTAGAAATTCTTCAAGTCTTTGAGCTCTGATCAAAGGTGAAGGACGAATGTCTTGTAATGTTTCTCGGATTTCTTTTGGAATAGTAATATCGTGTTCTTTTGAAATCTCTTGATTGATTAGCTCTTTGGGGAAAAGAGCTTCTAATTCCTTGGGATTTAATGGTTCGTTTGTTGCTGGTGAAAGAGGAGGTGGAAGTGGTTTGGGTAATTCAGGGAGAATGTTACACCACTTTTTTGGCATTTCATTTTCATCTAATTCAAATCGTTTTCGTTTTCGCATTTTTTCAGTCTCATTTCTGTTTTTTCTATTAACAGGTAATTGACAGCCGAAAAGAGAGAGTGAGGAGACAATAAGCAAAATATAAAGACGCTCTTAAGGTCTTTAAATGCGATAGTCACAGATAAATTCCTTAAAAGGATCTCAGAGCCAGTGCCACCAGCGCCATGAATTGAAAAGAGAAGATACAAGGTACACTGACGCGCTAATTCTACAAAAGAAGTTTTTGATATAGTGGCTTCTTTGGCTGTTAATTTTTAAAAAAGTAATAGATTTCCCGAGAACTTGAATCAAAACTAATGTCAAGTGAAGAAAAAAAACATTGTTCTGCGTTAACGCCAGTCCCGGAACATACCAACCACTTTATCTTTTCATACAGTCAAAAACCTGTAATAAGATCCTTTTTTCTTTTTCTTTTAACTTTTTTTGATATAAAATGATCTCCTGATTGCAATAACGGATTTAAGTGAAAAACTATAATATAGGATGGCCGCGCGGAACTACACGTTTTTCGAAAAAGATTTCTGAGAGGATTAATCGGGAACTATTCGATGAAAAATGGTTCTCAGAATTAACCCTCTCACTGAAGGCGAGATCAGAACGCTTACAAAAATCTGTCGGTATGACTCCCGCTGCAGATGGCGCCTCCGAGCTCGAATCCTTCTTCAAGCGAATGAGGGCTTCACCAGCCCTGCCATCGCAGTTCGAGTAGTGTGTCATCCCTCGACCGCTAGACGTTGGCTAAGACGCTGGAACCAAAAGGGTCTGGAAGCGTTTCAGCAAGCGGATCGAATGATAGATCAACAAACAACTCAAAGACGCTGTCAAGCGTTAAAGCATCTCTTACATCACCCTCCCTCTCAATTAGACTTACCATTTACTACGTGGACGTGTCGGACAATTGCGGCCTTTTATCGGGAAGTTGTTGGAGTCCCGTGGAAACCCCAACAAGTCTGGTACTATCTAAAGAAAGCAGGGCTCAGGTATCAAAAGACAGAAACACGATTTACTACAAAACCTCTGGGGTACGACCTTTGGAAAGCCTCCAAACGACTGTTAGACCAATATCTCCCCTCTGATACCCTCCTGTTGTATCTGGATGAAAAAGGCCCCTGTCGAGCCACACGTTACGGTGGGCATTGTTGGAGTCAACAACGCGTCCAACTGGATGTTAGACAACCCGTTCATGGGAAGATTTTTTTATTAGGAGCCTATGATCCACAAGCTGATCGGATTTGGTTGATTCCTATGGATCATAAAGATAGTGGAGAATTTTGCGATGCTGTGACTAAATTATGGGTGCAACTCGATCATCGGCCATGGAAACGACTCATTTTCATCCTAGATAACGCCTCTTATCATCGTTCTCAGTATACGCAATCATTCCTGAGCCATTTACCGAATTGCACGGTCATCTTCTTACCTCCTTACTCTCCTGAATTAAACCCCATTGAACAGCGATTTCGTCAATATACCAAGGAAGTATTAGAACTCGGAACGTTTAGTTCAGCTGATGACCTACTTCTTGCGACCACTGCCTGGGAGCAGTATTATAACACGTTTCGTGCCCAGATTTATGGCCTAGGGGGTGTTTCCTAGGTTTTTATAGAAATGCGCGCAATTCCGCGCGGCGCTCCT
>JAEOTY010000059.1 GCA_016839625.1 Candidatus Hodarchaeota archaeon | reverse complement strand
TTCTAGAGATTCAATAACGCGTATCATACCACTAATGGATTCAGACGGTTCCAAAGGAGCTTGATCAGTATATAACATTGTTGTCTTGACCCAACCTGGATGGAGAGAAACAACGATGATACCATTACCCCTTAGTTCATTGGATAGCATTTTTGAAAACATATTTAAAGCAGCTTTACTAGAACTGTACCCATAGCCAGTACTACCATTACCTTTTTTCTTAGAGATACAACCACTAATAGAAGTAATGTTTACAATGACAGGCTTTTCTCCTTTATCCAATAACGGGAAGAATTTCTCTGACATCATTAATGGAGCAATTGCATTAACCAAGAAACTTCTGCTTAAGTCTTCTTGATTAAGTTCTCCAAATCGAAATCTGGATTTTTCATTACCAGAAGCAATTCCAGCATTGTTGATTAGGATGTCTAACTTTCCAAACTTCTTTGATATTTTCTGATATAAATTATTTCGTGATTCTTCATCACTTACATCAAGCTGATAGGTTGTAAGTAGATTATCATATTTTGTTTTCAGCTGTTGAAGGTCTTTTGATTGATTCGCGTTTCGACTGGCAGCAACAACTTGAAATCCCATTTCTAAATGCTGCTTAGTAAATTCCAATCCTAATCCCCTACTCCCACCTGTTATTAGTACAGTCTTCATAGGTAAGTTTTCTCCTTGTATTTTAGTAAGAGTATTCATTTTTTCCTTCTTAAGGCATTTTTTTTCAATTATCTAATGATTTTGCTTTATTCAGCTGTCATCGGAATTTTCCCAGCCTTAACCCATTCAGGAATTACTTCGATTAGTACTCGGGTTTTAACCTCTTCTAAAACGAATTTTGTGAGTTTCTCTCTTTCATTTTCATTTTGTACGTATTTTAAGAATATTTTCCTTAGGATTTGCTCAAAATCTTCATAATCTTTCTTTGTTCGGATTTTTGTAGATCCACCAAGGCTAATGTAGGGAATAGAACCTTCTGAATAATCAGGAAATTGATGAGGGTCAATTACAGAAATACCGATTTTTTCATTCCCATTTTTAATAAATTTGATCTTAGTCGAATAGTCTTCTGCTTGAAAAAAGAATCGTCCATTAAAAAAAACACCCCAAACAGGACACATATGTGGAATTCCACTATAAGGGGAGATAAATGATATTGTAATGACATTTTCTCGTTGATTGAGATAATTTATGATTTCTTGATCACTAATTCCTGGTTTGTTAAATGAAAATTCATCACTCTTTATCATTTAACTTTCACCGTTTTAACGCCTCTTCTCTTGCACCTTCTTTCATTCCATTGAAGACTTTCAATACCATGTGTCTAGCGTCTTCAATGTCTCCAATGATCTTTATTTTGTCAATATCTATCTCACCCAATCCTCGATTGCTAGCTTCCTGTAGCACTGGCATCTCTAATGGGTCAAAACCTACTAAATGGGCTCCGACTGCTTCAACCGCAAATGCATCCTTACCGATTATAATCAAATTTGGGGAAACGGTTATTCTCTTATCTTTCCACCCTAAAAAGGTAGTTGTTCCATCTAATACGGCTAAATCGATACCTCCGATTGCCTCATACATATCTAGCAGAGCAGTCGGTAGTCGTTTATGGAATCTGTACTTTTTCTTATCTGGGATCAACCCCAACAAATTTTTGATGATAGAACCCAGATTCAAAAGATCATCGTCTCCAGCATTCTCAAATCGTCTTGGCACATGAGTGCTGATGAACACATTGGGCTCAAAGAGTATATGGGATAAAGCTACACTTTCTCCAGCAACCTCGACTGTTCTTGTTTCTTTGTCATCTGAAAGATTGAAAGGAATAACTGTGTCGTTGTAACAGTCCTTCCAAATCTCCAATCGTTTAAGTCCTGGTCCTGCACCACTGTCAGACTCTATAACTCGAATCTCTGCTGCCTTGTCAAAAGAACTAATAATTGAATTAAGTGTTTGTACTGTGGTACACATTCCTGTTTCAGGATTGTAGATTCCAACTTTAACAACGACTTTTTTCCCTGGTGTATTCAGGTCTTCAATACCATTGATAAGATCGAGTGCTTGTTTGTAAGAATCATTACTCACCACAGCAACAGTTGACGCCATTGACATATACCTTCTTGAGAATACTACTCATAGTTGCGGTGATTTTCCAGCAGGCTGAATGTCTCTCCATGATACAGATCCTTATTTCCCAAGAGGAATCCTTTTGGAAAACCAAATTTAAAATCAACGAGTTCAGCTAAGCGTTTACAGTGTTCGTCCGTTATCTCAAAGTCAAAGCACCGTAAATTATCTTCCAATTGCTCTAATGAAGTCACACCAAATATTGGGATTAGAAGTCCATCTTGTTTTCTTACCCAGTTTAGAGCAACATTTGCAGAAGAACATCCTATTTCATCAGCGATTTTATCAACTTCTCTAGCGATTTTCAATCGATCTTCAGGGGGAGTTCCCCATTTTCCCTCAACTAATCTGCCTGGAGTATGGTTTCCTCGGGTATATTTCCCTGTATATAAACCAGCACCTAAAGGAGCCCACGCTGTCATAGCTAAATCGAATTTTTTACACATAGAAATTATTTCACTCTCTGGATCTCGGAATGAAAGATTGTAAGGAAATTGGAATGCAACGAAAGGATTCCATCCTCGTAGTTCTGCCATAGTATTTGCTCTAGAGACTATCCATGCTGGCGTGTCTGAAATGCCAAGATAATTAACTTTTGATGCAGCAATTAAATCATCTAGTGTTCGCATAACTTCTTGGATTGGTGTAGTGTAATCCCACATGTGTAAATAAAGTAAATCGATATAATCTGTCCGTAATCTTTCTAGACTCTCCTTAACGGTTCTAAGAAGGTTTTTTCGATGATTTCCCCCTGCATTCGGATCTTTTTTATAACGGTGATCGTGTAAAGTATATTTAGTAGCAATCACATATCGATCCCTATCCCCTTCAATAAACTCTCCTACGAATTTTTCACTTGTTCCATTGGTATAATTACACGCAGTATCAATGAAATTTCCACCAGAATCTGTATATTTTTGAAATACTTGTTTAGCTACTTCTTTTGAACTTCCCCATCCCCAATCCTCTCCAAAAGTCATCGTTCCTAAATTGAGTTCTGATACTCTTAACCCACTATTACCTAATAACTTGTATTTCATTATTATCACATTTAATGTCTTGTTTTGTCACAATAACTACTAATTATACGTTTCGATTAGTTGTTGAATCGTTACAATGGTGATTTTCAAGGATCATTAGAAACGTTATTACTGATAAATATCTTTTGTTTTTGGTAAAGAGGTCAAAATTACAATATCAGATTGACTCATCAAATATTCATAGCTGTATCAGGTTTTTCTAGCTAGCGTATCGATACAAGTAAGGTACTTTTTTAGTATCGACTTTATTCTGGCGAATCACTGTGTCTAATGATTCAATGAAAGCAGAAGTAAATAATGTCGTTGCTACTGTAGATTTACGATGCAAAATTAAATTACATAAGGCTGCAGGCATGACGCCAGCTGAAGGGCAAGTAAAGTATATTCCAGAGCAATTCCCAGGCGTCATTGTGAAAATTAAAAAACCAAAAGTCACGATTTTAGTATTTTCTACTGGAAAACTTGTAGTAACTGGTGCAAAGACAGTTGAAATGATTCAAAAAGGAGTCGAAGTAATCTCGGAACTCCTACGGGAGGCGGGCCATAATATTGCGCACAAAGCGACGATTACAGTCCAAAATATTGTTGCTTCCGGTACCCTTGGCAAACGTATCAACTTAGAACTAGCCGCACTCTTATTAGAACATACTATGTACGAACCCGAGCAATTTCCTGGGTTAATCTATCGTATGCAGGAACCAAAGGTCGTTCTATTGCTTTTTCAATCAGGAAAGCTGGTCTGTACTGGTGCTAAAAAAGAGGAGTATATTTATCAATCACTTCAAAAGATTGATACAATTTTGAAAGAAATAGATGCGTTTGAAGGTGAATTTGCTGGATTCTAGCGAATTATTTTTCAACACACATACTATTCATCTGAGATTCCGGCAAGGTACTTCGCGATGTTTTTTCTCTCATCAATGTTATATTGTTTCAGGACTGCAATATCCTCCATTACAGGCGACCCGCCACCATGGACTCCTGCTACTGCCATCACGCCTCCAATACCAGAACAAAGAGTATCTGAGAGTGTTCTGTAAAGTCTATACACATCCTCTGCTGGGACATCCTCCTTTCGTTTGATATATTTTCGGAGAAACGGGCCAGTTTTCTCACTAAAGAAGTCTTTTTCATATGGAAGCGTGGCAGGTAATCCTCCAGCTAAATCAGCTAATGTCTCCAATTCATGATAATAATTCTTTCCTGCATGTTTCCTTCCGACGTTGCAAAAAACTGGATCAGGAATCATTGTACCAGAGTCATCTTTTGTTGCCTTATGAGCGGCTGCAATCCCAGCTGCATTAACAAGTTCAGCCACACTTATTAAATCAGCAAGCTTGAACTGGACATGTTTCTTATCTTCTACCCCATTATACTCGCTAACTAGCGCACTAAAGCCCATAATAATATCTGTAGTTGCAGGCTTGCATCCAGTATAGCTATGACGATGATAGAGAGCAAAAAGTAACGCTAACCAACCCCCAAATTGATGTTCGCCTTCATAGCCTCCTAAAAAGACTCTATCGTTTGGAATAAAAGCATCATCAAAGATGATAAAGTTTTCCACATCACCTGCTTCTGCTGAAGGACTAGGAAAGTGATCCCGTTGTCTCAGGTTTGATGCTCGTGTCACTAGATAGACATTATCCCAATCTCCTGGAATGGCAAAAGAGACTGCATATTGATCCTCCTCTGGGGTTAAGAAACGGGTAGGAACCACAATAATTTCTTCAGCAACACCTGCTGCCGTTATATGATTCTTGGCTCCTCGAACCACAATACCATCTTCACGATGTTCTACAACATGGAGATACATATCTGGGTCTGCTTGTTGATGAGGTCTTAGGGATCGGTCACCCTTAACATCCGTTTGCGCGCAGGTGGCCTCAATATCATTTTTTTGCCAAAATTTCAAATATTCAAGCCATCGTTGATGATACGGCCGACCAGTCATCGCTTCTGCACGGTGGGTAATAACAGAGAGCGCGTTCATCGCGTCAATGCCCATGCATCTGAAAACGCAGCCACTAGTGTATCTACACAGCCTTCGTGTCATCTCTTGCTTCGCTAGAAGATCTTCCGTTGATTGATGTATATGGGTGAATCTGTTAATGGTTTCACCTGTTATATGAGACGTAGTAGTTAATAGATCTTTAAATTCAGGCTCATTGACTCTATCGAAGGTTTGGGAAATAGTTTTTATCACTCCAGCCATTCTTGGGTCATCTCGGCCAACTTTCTCCCCATTAATGAATATATTATGCTTCATTTTGTACAAGTTCTCTTTATATTCTTTAGAAGTCTTCATTCTAATCATCTCACAAGTTATTTGTTATATACACAATTATTTCAGTGAAAGAATGTCTTTAATCCTAAGATTTTATATCTTTTTAATTTTATAGAAAAGAAGAAGGATGCATTTTTTTAGCAATAAAGTAAAACCCATTTACTGTTCAATATCCAGAAAATGGAATTAACTTCTTTAAGGAATAAACCTCGATTTTAAGCTAAGCTAAAACTATTCACAAATAAAAGTGAATAGTAATTATTATGATCTAAACTGAATAGTAATTATTATGTGCTAAACTGATGAAAGCGATGGCAATTAAAATTGATAAAATTAGATATGATAAACTCGTTTACTACGCGATTGTCTTGTTACCGTCTCTATTTACATGGATCTTACTCATTGCTTTTGTCTTAATTTTTTCCTTTGATATGATGGACTATATCAATGCCAATAGTATTTTCCCTGGCTCCCATGATTTCTTTATTATGATCATTTGGGCAGTTCCAGCAGGGATTACAGGATCCTTCTGTGGAATGGTTATAGACAAATATCCACAGCACTTAGGTAAATTTACAACACTTGGACTGATTGGTAGTTCGGTATTTCTAGCAATTGACATGATTGCATTACAAATAATTAATGGATTGTTCTTGATCATCGCAGTATTTTGTCTTGGTGCTTTCATGGGAATTTTAACCATTACTGCTCATACTCTATATGGATCATCGATTAAATGGACTCATCGTGGAAGAGGGTATTCCTGGGCAATATTTGGAGGACTATTTTTTTGTATTTTATTACTTCTAGGAACTGAAATACTTAATTTAGACTTTTTCTTTCCTTTCTCTCTCATCTCCTTTCTTGGTATCCTAATAAGCATTATTTTTTACTTTTATACACGAAATTGGCCCTTCTGGGAAAACGACCTTTGGTTGACACCTTTATTCCGTATTCTTAAACGGCAAGCCGTTGACGGTTATTTTTGGACCCATACTCTCATATATCTGATGCTAGGCTTGATTATTGGTTCCTTAGCTCAAGCAGGTATTATTCTGGGTTTCAGTTCACTTCTTGATAGTTGGTACAAGTCTTTCTGGTTAATTGTACTAATCGGAAGTTGTCTGTCTATACTCCCCTCTGGGTTTCTCACAGATCGTTGGGGAAGAAAAACACCAATAATTTTAGCAATTTATGGTATTGTGTTTGCTTCTTTAATAGTTGGATTATTTACTGATAATTCTTCATCGTTTTTCATTTCAGCTTTATTTATCGGGATATCTTTTGCTCTCATCCACCCCGCTCTGGATGGAAGCTTATGGGTAGATTTGGCTCCTCGAGAGTCCATTGGTAGATATTCATCCTTGAATTTCCAATCCCTCGGTTTAGGCATCTATATTGGGTTTCCTATAAGCTACCTATTCATTACTGAACAAATTCTTGATATTACGCTGATTATGAATGTTTTCGTTCTGCTTGGGTTAGGTATCCTCGCCAGTGCTCCGTTATTTTGGATTGGAGATTCATTTCCTCCGCTAGAATTCTTCCTCTTGTTAGTAATTAATGATGCGGGAATGCCTATATTTCATTATGATTTTGGAAGAGAAAAGGAACTGAAAGTGGATCTGCCCTTAATTTCAGGTGCTCTCTCGGCAGTAGGTTCGTTTATGCTCGAAGCGACGGGAGAAGAAGGGGCAAGGTTAAGTCTTGTACGACACGGTACCCACTTCATCATTTCTGATGAAGGTAAGATGGGGCTCTCTGCTGCAATTTTCTCAAACAAAAATGATCCTGAGTTACACGGGCTCCTACATAAGTTCTTAAATACGTTCGAAGAGAAATTTAAAGAGGAAATTCCAACTTGGAGAGGGGATCTATCTACATTCCACGATGCTATTGATGACGCTGAAGAAATTTTTGGGCCTTTAGTAACTATCCAGTGATCTAAAGGTTTTTTAAGATAATTTTTCCGATTGCAGATATAGGGAAGTTATGATGACTTAGAAATTAATAGTTTCACCATCTTTAGGCACTATACAATGGCTATTAGGAAATACTGTTTTCAACTTTTTACAAAACCCACTTGGGCTTCTTAGTAACCAGTGCATTGGAATAATGATGGGTAATGGTTGTGAAAAAGATTTTAATTCTTTTAATGCTCTTTTTGGTGAAGCTGCGAACAAACCGCAAATAGGTATAGCAAAAATATCTATTTTTTCCTGAGTAAAACCCTGAAAATCCACCGTGTCTCCTGTATGTCCAAAAGATAAAGATGCATTCTGAATAATCACTCCATTATTTTGAATTCCAGAGAAAAAACCGTGACGTCCTTTTAAAAATCTAAGTGTCCAAGAACCTTGAACAACTTCCTCTCCTGGAACTGCAAGTACTATTCGCTTTCTCCATTTTTCAAAGCGATCTGCTACTTGTTGGTTACATATGAAAATCGCTTCTGGATTGCGTTCGAGAAATTTATTAACTCCCCCAGTGTGATCAGGATGTTGATGTGTAGCCACTACAATATCCCCAGATACATCACCAGCTTTTTTATTCCTAGGGTCGATGAGTAGACTCGAAAAGTTTTTTTGTAGGAGAAAACCTGACTAACCCAGGTAAGTAATTTCAAGTTGGTTCATTATTGTCATTCCTCACATTTAATTATGATGAAGAGGTTCAAAGTTTATCTATTCTTTAGTCATAACTATTTCTTAGAGAACCACTTGTAACAATCTTTTAAAACGAATTATCCCCTTTATAACCTATGTCAAATCGTTTACGGGTTGCTTATTTAGAGAGGTGCATTGGTTGTTATCAGTGCGCATTAGCATGTGCTAGAGTCAATGAAAAAGTATTAAGTGTGGACCGCACATCAATAAAAGTGAGAACTGTTGGAGGGTACGAAGGAGCATTCGTAGTAGTTGTTTGTCGGGGGTGTCTTGATCCTCCTTGCGTTCCTGCTTGTCCTATTGAAGGAGCTATTCGTTCCAGAACAAAGGGTGGAGGAGTTTTGGTTAATCGAAAGATATGTGATTCATCAAAGTGTAATCAGGAATGTGTGGAAGCTTGTCCAATTCCGGGAGCAATACATGTTGACCCTGATCTTCACAATGCGATTGTTTGCCGACAATGCGGTATATGTACGAAATTCTGTCCGACAGGAGTTTTGATTATGGAAGAACCAAAATCAGGGTTCTAGGAGTGAAGATGATGGAATCTTTTCAATTGGACATTTTGGAAATTGATCTAACAACACAGAAGATTGACCGATATTCACGACAAGATTTTTTTCATCAATGGTTGGGAGGAATTGGAGTTGGAATAAATCTTCTAAATGAACATGTTTCTCCCAATATTGATCCAATGGGCTCACAAAATGCGATAATATTTGCAGCTGGAAGCCTATCAGCATTTTATCCAATTGTATCTAAAACAGTGGCTGTTTTTAAAAGCCCTCTCACTGGAGATCTAGGAGAATCCTATGCAGGTGGACGATTATCACTTGCAATGCGATCTGCAGGTTTAGGGGCCATTATTATAAAAGGTCAGGCTGAAAAATCGTGTTTTATTACTATTAGTAATGATGATGTTGAAATTAGACGATCAGGGCCCCTAGCATATATGTATACTTCAACACTTGGCCGAGTGTTACGAGAACTGGTACCTGTGGGTGCAGGAAGACGATCTTCACTTCGAATTGGTCAAGCAAGTGAAAATTTAGTGAAGTATGGAAATATCGTTGTGGATAGTTTCAGGCACTTCGGGCGGTTGGGTGTTGGAACCGTACTCGGGGCTAAAAAGGTTAAAGCTATAGTAATTAGTGGAGATAAAGACATTTCTCTTGATTCAGCTTCTATTGATAGACGAGCTTATCTCAAAACATACCAGAGGATTTGGGATTTATGTGTCAAGACGAAAGCGATGAGAAAGTATCATGTTTTGGGAACTCCTCAGAATGTGCTGTCATTAAACGAATTGAATTCGTTACCAACCAAAAATTTCACCCTAGGAAAATTTGAACGTGCTCTAGATATTTCAGGGGAAAAGTTTGCAGAAGCTTATCTGGGTAGACGAGTTGCTTGTAATACTTGTCCAGTAGGGTGTATTCATATAGCAATTCTTAGAGAACAATACGGCGTGGATTCTCCTGCCAACATTCATTCCATTGCTGTTCCATATGATTATGAACCAATATATGCCCTCGGATCTAATTTGCAAATCGGTGATGGATTAGAATTACTTAAGCTAATAGAGCAAACAGAACGTTTAGGATTGGATGCTATTACAACAGGAGTTATCCTAGGATGGATGGCCGAGGCTTTTGAAAAAGGAATATTGACCAAAGAAGATACTAACGGATTAACCATTAGATTTGGACACATTGACGACTTTTTGGAAGTAATAAAAAGAATTACGTATCGAACCCCTGGAAAAAAAGATCTCTATTGGTTTGCTGGAGAAGGATTGGATTCTCTTGTTAGTAAATACGGGGGTGGTGATTTTGCGGTTAGATTTAACAAAAATCCCCCTGCAGGTTATTCGACTGGCCCTTATAGTATGTTCGGACATGCTATAGGAGCTAGACACTCTCATTTAGATAACGCAGGATATTCATTGGATCAAAAAACATTCGGTGAGACGATCAATCCTTCAGATGCTGCTTTAGAATTAGGTAGAGAAGAAGAATGGCGAAATGTCTTAAATTCATTGGTTGTTTGTTTATTTGCCAGACAAATCTATACTCCGGGGTTAGTGTCGGAGTGTTTAGGGAATCTTGGTATTCAAAAGACTAACACTGAACTTTTAGATCTCGGATTAAATATTCAAAAACTTCGACTTGAAACAAAATTTCGTTTTGGTTTCCGATATAGTACATTACTGGAGAAAATACCTAAGAGAGTTTATGAGATGCCAACAGCGCATGGAAAAATCTCAAAAGATCATATGCAAAACTTGATTGATTCTTTTCAAATACTTCTACAAGAGAGGTATCAAATATCTGGAAATTAAGAGTCTAATAAGAAAAGAAACTTGGTAATGTTTTTTCCACGGAACCAAGGATTGTCTGTGAGGCAATTTTAGAAATAGGTGTATAATCAAGATTGAACTCAAAAATCTTAATGGAAGGATTCTGTCGCTTAGCAAGAAAAGGAAATTCTGCTACTGGATAAACAACCATTGAGGTCCCAGCAACAATCAACACATTGGTAATTGTCAAACGATCGACGCAGTTTTGAATAATATTGTGGTTTAAGGATTCAGAAAACCATACAACATCGGGACGATAGAATGAGTTGCAGCTTTTACATTTAGGAACATCTTCTGTGTTTTCTAGCAAATCTATTGTCCATGAGAATCTATCTCCACAACAAACACATCTTGCCTGTCGTATTTCACCATGTAGATGAATAACATTTCGGGATCCAGCTCTCTCATGAAGGTCATCTACATTTTGTGTCAAAAGAACAATATCATAACCTTGATCTTCCACCTCTGCAAGCTTCAAGTGACCAGTATTTGGTTTTGCATTTAAAACAATGTTAAGACGCCACTTATACCACTCCCATACTAACTTTGGATCTTTCTTGAAAGCATGGGGAGTTGCCAGATCAGCTGCATTATAGTTTTTCCAGAGGCCATCTTTTCCTCGAAAGGTTGGAATCCCAGAGGCTTGAGAGAAACCTGCTCCTGTAATCACGGTGAGTTTGGTCTCTTGATCAAATTCTCTCATCAGAAATGTCCATCTCAAAGGAAGGATAAATTTGCCTAAGATATGATTTAAAAATGCAACCAATTATTTAAGTTGGAGTTCCTAATAATACAATTGTATACAGAACATCTGCCGCATGAGTAATCATGTCTGACGCGTTTTCAAAATTCTTAGCAGTATCTAACAGGAGAAAGTGAACTGAAAATCCGTATTTATCAGAAATACCCAGTATTTCCTCTCTTGCACGAAAATGAACTTCATCAGCTTCGCGCTCACGATCTTCAATGATTTGTCGATTATCAATAATGGTTTGATCATCACGCCCAAGTGCGGAACACATCTTTCGGAAAACTCTAACAGATTCGATTGTGAGGCGATTTAATTCGGAAAAGAAGTTTAATATAGGATCCTCAAATTGTGAAAGTTCTATTCCTAACTTGGCAAACATAACCAAACTTTTACTAGCTGTTTTTGTCCAATTTGCTGTTGAATCAGCTAATCGTACAAGACGATAAAGTTTCTCCCGAATTTCAGGTGGTAGAACACCACGTGCAATCTCATTCGCAAGATCATCTTGGATATGATCAGCAGCTCTTTCCTGCATACTTACCCGGTTATAGGTTTTTTCGGCTCGGGGTAGATCAAAAGTTGTTATATTCTTGATTAATTCCTCACAAGATGTTAAAGTGTCTAAAATTTTCTCGATATGCATATCTATACTTTTTAAAATTACCTGGTTGCGTCTCTGACGGAACCAGTGTAATAAACTACTTTCTTTGTGTTCACTCAAGTGATAAAGCCTCCAATAAACCAAATTCAGGAGAAGCAAATAATTGTACTTTTTGGGGATCAAGTTGGATAAATATCTTTTCTTTCTCGTCTAATAGAGTCCGAGAATCGACGATTATCAAATCATCAGTTAATAGTTCCATTTCATATCGTATGTATCCCCCACTAAATCTTTTTCGTAAAATAGTTCCGCTCAGAGCATCATCTTCTTCCTGAGAGCAAAAATTCACTGTTTCAGGTCGGAAAGCTAAGACAATACTCTCTCCCTGATCAAAATCTCCTTTTAAGCCTTGAAGATCGATATATTGATGATTTCTAAACTCAATTCTATAAGAATCTTGGGCTAGTTTCTGCTTGATCATTCCCTCTAGGAAGTTACTTTCTCCCACAAAATTCATTGAGAAAAGAGTTTGTGGACGTTCGTAAAGCTGCTGAGGAGATCCAATCTCGATAATCTGGCCAGCTCGAAGAATAACTAATCTATCAGATATTGATAATGCTTCCTCTTGATCATGGGTGATGTGTATAGCGGTTAATCCTAATTTCTTCACCAATTTTCGAAGTTCATATCGAAGGGATACACGGACTTTGTAATCTAAAGCAGAGATCGGTTCGTCCAAGATCAATAGTTTTTGTTTATTCGCAAGAGCTCGTGCAACGGCTGTCTTTTGTTTCGCTCCCCCACTTAAAGAGCGGGGACGTAGCTGTTTTTGTTCAAGTAGATCTACTAATCGAAGCATTTCTTTGCTTATTTCCTCTTGAGTTTGTTTAGGTTCATCCTTTACAAAAGGTCCGTAAGCAGCATTTTGCTCAACTGTCATATGAGGAAATAGTGCGATACTTTGAAAAACCATGGCAAAGTCTCTTCGTTCAATAGGAAGATTTTCCACGTTTTTCTCGTCAATCAAGATCGTACCATGTGTTGGTTCGACGATTCCAGTGATACAATTTATTAGAGTAGTCTTCCCACATCCTGATGGACCTAAGATACTGATGTATTCCCCGTTTTTGATTTCTAAATCAACTTCTTCAAGAGCTTTAATACGTCCAAAATACTTAGAAACCCCTTTTAATTGTACATTTGGCATCTAACTCATCTCCAATTTTTTAACTACTTCCCAATGCTCCAAAAAATAGGATATATTCTCAGAAGGGATTTCTAATCTAACATTAGTACCAACATCGTACTGATGAAGGTCTGATGAAGGAATGCTCACATGAAGTTCTTTCTTTGGAAGTCCGTCAACCTGAACAGCGAGATTTGCCCATTTTCCCAAGAAGAAAGCCTGTTCAACAGTTCCTTCAAAGAAGTTAACCTTAGAGTGTGACTCACTCTTGGTCTCTGTTAAAGGGGTCACATGGATTTTTTCTGCTTTAATCGCAAGCACGATTTCTTCATCAGAATAACTGTCATTTTGATCGAAGCTACGGAAAATATCTTTAGGTTTAACAGTAATTCTATGCTCCCCTGCTTGAACTACTTCCCCATTATTTTCATTTCGTGCTTTTGTGGCTAGTATTAGGTTTGTTGTACCAAAAAAGTATGCTGCAAATAATGTAGACGGATAATCGTAAATTTCTTCAGGAATATCAAATTGGACTATTTTCCCCTCATTTATGATTAACACTCTATCAGCGACTGCAATAGCTTCTTCCTGATCATGAGTGACATGAAATGTTGTTTTCTCAAGATCACTGACTAATTTTCGGATTTCTGTTCGTAATCGAATGCGTAATCTTGCGTCTAAGGCGCGTAATGGCTCATCTAACAAGAAAACGTCCGCATCTGCTGCAATCGCTCGTGCTAAAGCGACCCGTTGCATCATCCCTCCGCTTAATTCATGAGGATATGCATTATAACGAGTCCTTAAATTAACTAAATCGAGTATTTCGTCTCCTAACGCTATTACTTCTTCCCATGGTTTATTTCCTTTCATCTTCGGAGAGAAAACTGTGTTTTCCCACACATCCATATAAGGAAAAAGTGAATAATCTGATGTTTGAGGGAGGTAAGCCAAATTACGTTTTTCTGGTGGAATATTATTTAAGAGCTCATCATTCTTGTATATTTTTCCTGAAGTTGGTTTTACTAAACCCGCAATTAATTTTAGAAGAGTGGTTTTCCCTGCGCCTGTTGGGCCTAAAATCACCACATATTCGCCACGTTCTACTTCTAAATTAAAATCTTGTATGGCATAAAGCTTCCCGAAGCGTTTGTTCAAGTTGTGAATTTCAATGTGTGCTTTTACCATACAATAATCTCCTACGATTTACGTTTGCCTTTTTTGGTTACCCTGGCCCTTAAAACGAAGATCAATAGAGAAGAAATTAGGATGAGGATCACTGTTGTAAGAGCTGCAAAAAAGTAATCGGGTTCTGCTCCCTTTATCAGAGCAACAATGAAAACTGGGGCAGTTATGGATTCAGGAGACACTGCTAATGTAGCTCCAGTTTCCCCAATACTACGGGTAAAAGACATAATTGCTCCAGCGACAATTGAAAACTTTACCACAGGAAGAGTAACATGACGAAACGTTTGAAAAGGTCGAGCACCCAAGCTTCGTGCTGCATCTTCATATGCAGGATCAAGTTCTGCTAATCCTCCAATGGTATTTCTTACGATGAAAGGAAAAGTCATACTGATATGAGCCATAATAACAAAGAATAGTTCATTTGTGGGAAAAATGATTTGAGTAGTCCAGAATAAACCTACACTAAACCCTAACGCTGCACTTGGTACAATATAAGGAATATCGACCAGTGCATCAAGAATGCGAGAAAATATATGATTTCTCCGGGTAATTAGGATCGCCATTGGTACTCCCAAACAGACATTTACGATTGTTGCAACAGTCGCCACTATTACTGAGAACAAAATACTTTGGCCAAAAAGAAGCCAGTCAGCAGTGAGAATTTTTTCTGCACTTACTCCTTGAAAAATATACAGAACTATAAAAAACGAGGGAATTAAGACAAAAAATACTAAGAAACCGAAAGCCAAAATTGACCGAGCTCTTGGTGCCGTCCCCTCACTAATCTTCCATTCAAAGCTGGGAAACACACGTCGAAATGGTAATTTTGCTCGTTTTGCTAAAATTTTCGCAAGAAAAACTAGACATAAGGCGATAAAGATCATTATTACACTAATAAAAGCCATTCCAGGTAATAGATAACTGAATGGTTCTTCCCCTGCTGTTATAGAGTCTTGGTAGTCATGTTTCCAGTTGCCAATTAAAACAGTTCCAGTTTGTTTAAGGCTACTAATCGTTGCTAAAAGCGTCATCACACCCCCAGTATCACTCAAGCTTTTTGCAAGACTTAGTACCATTGCTGTTGCAACTCCAGAACGGAATAAAGGAAGAGTAACAGTTCTTACTGCCGTAAACTTACTTGCTCCACATGTTCGAGCAGCAATTTCTAGTGTAATGTCAATTTCCTCTAAAATAGCTGCTAATGAACGAACCACATAAGGAAAAGTTGTAGTAAAATGGAAGAGAATTAGAATAGGTAACGCGTCCTGAATGAAATTCAAAGCAAAAATCGGTTTGACAGGTACGTTCGGAGTTACTCCCCAAAAAAGTGCTACCGAAAAACCAAGGCCTGCTGTGGGAACAGCTAACGGGAGCTCTATGACGCTATTTAAGATCGATTTGAACCGAAATTCTTTTCGTACCAATATCCAAGCAATAGGGAGACCAAATATCAAATCTACTATTGTAATCGTAACTGATACAGTAATTGAGTATAGTAAAGCCTCCAAAATCTCAGACATGATTGTAGGATTAGAAAGTACCTCAGATTGGATAATAGTAAATTCCAAGACGGCATAAAGCATAACAAAAATCGTCGGAAATAGGACAAGAGTCAAAAAGAATAAAACAATAAAAAAATACCAGAGATAGGAGACACTGGGCTTTGAAACAACTTCAATAACTCTAGTTTGAATGTATTTCAGTTGTTCTTTCTGCGAACTGGGAATCATTGTCATTCGTTAGCCTGTTAAGGAGTTAATTAAAATTATGTATATACTGATGTTAGAGATGAATTATCTCCTTTCTTTTACTCTTCACTTAAATTTATTAATCACTTTTTAGGATTTTTTTCTTAATAATTCCTGCTTTGATTTGGGTTTAGTTTTTTAATCTATGATTTTCAGATAATCCTTCATTGAATTATCTTCAAGGTAGGTTACATCCAATTAAAAGTTGCGATAATTCTTCATTACTGTTAGTAATTCCTTTCTATAGGTGGATTTCATGAAGGAAGTTCAAGTCACTCTACCATCGGATCGTAAAACGTTGATGGATGAATTTTTAAAGGAGTTTTCCCTCCCAGCGACATCTTATGATTTTGGAACGTCCTTTCGCTATGAATTGAATATTGATGATTATCAAACTAATATTCTGATCGAAGAACTAAAAGCAAGAGGTATTGGAGCTGCTTATGGTGAAATAATAGTCAGACCAGTCTCTTTAATAATTTCCAGTGCGAAAGAAAAAGATAATCTACCTTCAAGTGCTGGAGTAAATAGAGAAGAGATATTAGTAACCCTTGGTGACATCTCAGGTATTTCCAGTATATATATTCTTATGAATTGTCTTGCTGCTGCTCTAGCTGCTTTTGGTCTTCTTAATAATGATATTGTTGTCATTATTGCGAGTATGATTGTAGCTCCCCTCCTAGGCCCAATAGTATTGACTTCTCTTGGATTATTAAGTCTTGAAACAACCTCTTTCATAAAACGAGGGTTACTTGCGGAAATTACGGGTATTTCGGTTACGGTAGTTATCGGAGGGTTAATGGTTTTGATCACTCAATATCTTGTCTCTTTAGGTATTTTGACAGGATTCACAGTTGAATTAACAACAGAATTACATAACCGTACAAGATTAGATCTTCCGATTATCGCTCTTGCATTATTGGGAGGACTTGCTGCAGGAATCGTAGTTGCTCGAGGATTAGATGTTTCGATTGTTGGGGTTGCCATTGCAGCATCTTTGTGCCCTCCTGCAGCTACAATTGGAATTTTAGTTGCATTAGGTGAATTTAGCTTAGCATTATCTGCAATAGGTCTTCTATTATTTAATATCTTAGCAATCAATCTTTCTTGTACAGGAGTATTCTGGATATTTGGAGTAAAAAGTAGGGGCCTCTCTAAAAGGCAATCTGCAAAAGTTAGACGAATGAATATTATTTGGATTCTAGTTGTTTTAATTCTATTGGCGTTAATCTATATTTTAGTTCCATCTAGCTGAAGTATTAACTACTCCTCATCCTCTTCTTTTGATTTCTTTTTATCGTTTAATTGTACAATGCAAAGACGTCCTTCTACTACGTCGATTTTAGCATTTATTTCATTCTCATTGATCATTTCATATATAAGCTCTTCAAGCTCTTTAGGATCTATTTCTACACTTTTTGCCAAGGTTTCAATTGGAACACTCCCAAATTTGGTAATTTTCTCTGCTAGTTCCTTTCTCCGTCCTTTTCTAAGTAAAGCGTCTGAAAGTGTTCCTGCGACTGTTAAAACTCTTTGAAGGTCTCCCTCTTGATATGCGTGGAAAACATCATAAATTATGTTCCCAAATGAACCAAAACTTCTTGCTAATACATCCTGAACAATTTTAACCCCCAACTCACTCTGGTGTTCAATAATCTCAAGGGCCACTAGGGCTGCATCGAATTTAAGAAGTCCTAGCCAAATTTCATCAAGTTTTATACCTGGTGATTCATAATGACTGAGGAAACTTCGGATAACTCGTCGTTGCAAGGTCACATTACGAGCTGTTATCATCCCTATTAATGTTCGAACATGTTCTCGTTCAATAGGTGGTAGAGATTTTGAAACATGGTAATCGACAACGTGTTTCATGAAATTCTCAATAAATTGTACATTAATTTTACTCATTGATATGATAACTGAAACTCGTTGAGCAAAACCCACAAAATCAGGCGATTCTAGATCGGTTAACAGCCAATCTAGGAGTTCTTTAATGAAAGTTAATCGTCTGGGTTTTAGGAAGTCGAGATAAGCCTGTATTAGTTGAGGTTGTTGTGTTTCTAAAGCTGCAGTGAGTTTCTTTGCTGCATAAGTTGCCATGTCTGCATTCTTCGATATGGCATCTTTTATGCCTTGAACGAGTTCACTTGAGTTATCAATCGTTTCTGACTTCAGAAGTGTTTGTATTGCCTCAGTAAAAGCTTCTTGATCCTCATATTGAGTGCTAATTTCCCCTATTTCCTCCTCCAGAATATTTTCTGTGCTAATTTTGACCTTCTGATCTGTTGTCGGAAATTCATCTGTTAACTCTTGCATAAGCCCTTCGATCATTTCTTGAGTGAAAGCTAATGATGGATCAGTAAAATCAAAATCTGTCTCTTTTGTGTCTAATAATTCCACTGGAGGAGAAAGAGTTTCAACTGGAGCAGATTCATCGGATATCTGGGGTTTAATACTTTCAATTATCTCTGAAACGTCAGATTCTTCGATTTCGGCGGTTCCTTCGACCTTATAGGATAATTGTGTTACTAGTTCTTCAAGAGTAGGCTTTGTATCTGATTCTTCTGAAGTAACGGATATATCTTTGAGGGAGATTCCCATACCTTTCAGAATTGTAGATAAACCTTTCTTTCCCTGTATATTAGCCAAATCCTCCATGATGACGTTGAAACCTTTAGAACGGAGAGAAGTAACCTCACTTGCATCATCGGGGCCAACTACGAGGTGATCCACTATCCCAGCACCTAATTCTGCAATTCCAATTAAGGTAGGTTTGACACCTAATAATTGAAGAATGAATTGTTCACGAAAGCTGAATTGACTAGGACAAACCAATGTTGCTGGAGCCTTTGACTCTTTAACCGTCTTTGCGAATTCCTTGTGTAATAAGAGAAGGGCTAATGAACAAGGATCTTCAGCTAGCAAAAGGATTGCATCAGCTTCAGCAATTTCCTCTTGTGCTTCATCAGTTAGGATATCTCGATCCACATCTAATCCAGTTATTTCAATTTGTTTTTTCGCTTTCTTTTTGTCCTTACTCTCTTGACTTTCTACCAAAAGATTCTGCAGTTCTTCAAGATCTGTTTTTTGCTGTGCTTTCTGATCAATAAAACCTGTAATTTGGAAGTATCGCAGTGGAACCTGGGATGTAGCTGTTTTTATTGTCACGACTTCTTCTGGAAATCTTAAGGGAAAGACATCAAGACAAGTGCCAGCATAATCCGTTAGTGCTTTGAAAAACTCATTGAAGCTTTGACCTGCCCTTTTACGTTCACTGACCCACTGAACTAAGAACATCTCAGCATCGCTTAAAGGAATGCGGGTTTGAGCAGTAGGTTTTGAAAAGACCTTTGCCAGGGAACTTTTTGTTAGATCATCGGGAACAATAGTATTTGCGAGCTTGACAATTTCATGATGATACCATACCTCCCCTACCTTTTCCTTCTCCTGTTCTCCCTTTTGATTATTTGATAATGAGAAATCTGCGGTAGTATTGAGGATAATGGTAAAGCGCAAATCAGCTTGGAGGAATTCTAAGAGTAAGGGGGGAAAATCAACTCCTGCTGATATAACAACTAAATGTTTTTCCACTTCCATTCTCACGCCTCAAAATAACTCAAAGCTTTCGTAGTTCATGTCTTTATCAAGTATCTCGCATATTTATTATATGAGTCGGATTGCCTTCTCTTTTTTATTGTGTCTCCAATCCTTTAATAAGAATGTCTTTTTATCCTTTTTCTCTTATAAATGGAAGTGTAAAATCAATGAAATCACAAATTTTTTCCTTATTGAATTGCCATTCAAGCTTAATTCATGCTTAATTCCTAATAAATGTAATTTTATGTGCATTCAGCTTTTGTCAATATACTTTTTTGGAAAAAAGTCATGGGCTAGAAAGATCATCCTTTTTTAAATTCCATTCCTCAATATTTTAACTTCAAGACTCGATTATTTTAAATGAATAGATATCAGAAATTAGCATATTATTTTTTTTATCTATAATTTCAAAATAAAAGTCGTACTGGGCTCCTACTTCTGTAAAGGGTCCTAATCGAATTAAATAGCGAGGAGGGCAACAAAGGATAACATAACGTCGCATCTCTTTAGAAATCCATTCATTACTATTGACTCGATAATAGATTCTACACGATTCAATACCAGAGATTTCATCGATATAGATATGAATTGTGGAAGATGAATTAACCTTTGGATTAGAATCATAATCTACTTTAATAATTGCTGGTGGTTCAGTATCATTCATCATTCGTAACAAATTAAAGCCTATGACTCCTCCTATTAACAGTATTGCTGCAATAGTTAGCACAATGATGATTTTCTTCACGGAGACCACTCAAAGGACGCCCTATAACCAGAATATGATTATTTAATCACTCTACTACAACAAAGATTTTAAATATATTGATTTTTCACTATTCCAAAGATGATCCTTCTGGATATTGGAGCTCTCTAACTTTGATTTGGAATTTCCATATTGCCATTGAACTAGTTTTAAGTTTCTTGACTCTTTTATTAGCAGGTTATGGCAGTTTTATCGCATACAGAATCATTGAATCAAAACTACAAAAAGAGGGGAGACAATTTCATTACGCAGAAAAAAAATACTATTTACTCAGCATGATCGGGGTTATCTTACTAGCATCTCGCTCAGTTAATGTTTTCTACTTTTACTACGTTCTTGTAACACTCGTACCGATAATTCCAGGAGCCATGTGTCCTTATGGAGTGCTACAGGCGAATCCAATTGGATTTATTGATATCCTCATTAAGTTAATCATTCCATTTGGATACGGTTTGTGGCTGTTACTAGATTATATAAACAAACAAACTAAAAAGCTTAATCTTTTGTCAGTTCTTTCTAAAGGATTCCTGTTCATCATGTTTCCTCTGCTTATACTTGATTCGGGACTTGATTTGATGTATTTTTGGTTTTTAGAACCCATCCAAGTCAATTGTTGTCGTAATGTCTATAATGAGGCTGCAGATTATACCCCTTTACTCAGTTTGAGTAATAATACTGCTTCATTAGTTTTTTTTCTTACCCTACTTTTGTTTATCTCAGTTACAGCTTTGCAATTCTTTCAAGTAGTTAATCCACGACTTTTGATAATTTCTGCGGTTTTAGCTCTTGTTGTTACTCCATTATTTGTAATTTCTTTACAAGAATTTATTACTCCTCTCTGGATTTTTGCCTCAAAAGACATTCTGGGTCAACCCCTCGGTGAACCTCATCACTGTCCTTTCTGCATAGTGAAACGTTGGCCTTCAATGATTCCATTTCTTATAGCTATCTGGTTGGGATTAGCCTCAGTAGGTTGGCAAGTGATCATAAAACAGCTTGTTAAAATAGATGGAGAGAGTACCGAGAAAGCTCATCCTGTTCTTGGTTATTTGCGAATATTAAATATGATCTGTATTATTGGTGGTTTATTGGTACTCATTGGTCATTATATTTTCTTTTTGTTAATGGGAGTAGTATAAAATTATCGATTAATCTTGATCATTTTAACTAAGATAAAAAGATTTTTAATAGAAAAGGCCAGATCTAAATCATTTATATTCAGGTGACCTCCAATTGTCAAATAATGAAGTGCAAAAAAAACCTAGTTCTTTATATATGAAAATCTATGGCGGACATAAGGTCTCAAAGGGTGGCCCATTATTCTTTTTTACGATTGGTATTGTATGTTCTCTGATCTTGTTTGTTGTCATATTACTGGGAGGATCTTATGACACTGGTGTATTCAGTTCTCCATCTGATGACTCAGGAAGACCACCAATCAATTTTCCATTCATTGGCTTCATTCTCATGTCTCTTGTGGTAGGTGCTGTTGTGGGTCTCATTTTTGGGTTGTTAGGATTAGTTTGGTATAATGTTCTTCCAGAACAACACATAGAAGCCTAACCAAACAAAGATTTGTCATTTTTTTTAGGAATAATTTTCAAATAATCAATATGATGAAGGTTTAAAATGGGGAGATTAAAGATGTTTTCTAAAACTAAGAAGCATCTAATTTAGAGTAAAAATTATCCAAAGATATTGAGAATATATCTTCTAGAAATCATGAGGTGGAAAATGTATGACTATGAATTTCGACTTACCTGAAGAAGCTTCGATGATGCGTGATGCAGTGCGAGATTTTGCTGAAAAAGAGATTAAACCTGTTGCCGAAGAACTTGATGCGAAGGAGGAGTTTTCGCCTGTCTTAACCAGGAAAATGGGGGATCTCGGTCTAATGGGTGTTACTATTCCTGAGGAATATGGAGGAAGCGGCCTATCTTATCTTTCATACATTGTAGCAGTCGAAGAAATTGCAAGAATAGATGGATCTCAAGCTGCTACCGTTGCTGCCCATAATTCGCTAGGAATCGGGCCCATTTATTATTTCGGCTCAGAGGAACAGAAAGAACACTATCTACCGAAGCTTACTACCGGGGAAAAGTTGTGGGGGTTTGGATTAACTGAACCTGAGGCTGGTAGTGATGCAGGAGGGACAAAAACGAAAGCTGTGAAAGATGGTGATGAATGGGTAATAAATGGATCAAAAATTTTCATTACCAATGGATCTACTCCTGTGTCTCTTGGTTCTACAGTACAAACTATTACTGGTACCAGAGCTGACGGACGTGGACGAGAGTACACTTGTTTTCTAGTTGACCAAGATACTAAAGGATTTGAAACCAGAACTATGCATAAAAAAATCTGCTGGCGAGCATCTATAACTTCTGAACTCTATTTTACTGACTGTAGAGTACCTGAAAGCAGTATGCTTGGCTCACGCGGAGAAGGGTTTCATCAAATGCTGGATACTCTAGATAAAGGAAGACTTTCCATTGGAGCCATGGGATTAGGGTGCGCGCAAGGTGCCTTTGAACTTGCTTTAGAGTACGCTAAGCAACGAAAACAATTTGGTAAACCAATCTCAAAGTTTCAAGCCATATCTTTTTCACTGGCTGATATGGCAGTTGAGATTGAGGCTGCACGAAATCTCCTCTACAAAGCTACGTGGTATTTTGATCAAGGAAGAGACGAGTACAAGAAATTAGCTGCCATGGCCAAATTATATTGTTCTGAAGTTTCTAAAAGAGTAGCTCACCAAGCTGTTCAAATACATGGAGGGTACGGTCTTATGAAAGAGTACCCAGTGGAACGTTTTTACCGAGATCAGCGATTATTAGAAATTGGAGAGGGTACAAGCGAAATGCAACGCTTGGTAATCGCAAGAAGATTAGGCTGCTAATGAAAGAGTAGGGTTTCGTTTCCCCTCATTTATGATCATTGAGAAAGATGATAGAGTCCATCACATTACCCCAAGTTGGCTTTATACTCGGGGGGGTTTCAAGCGAATAGCGAATATGAGCTACTTCACCAAAGTGATGAATCGCATGCAACGATGTTCTCTCAACCATCCAAGCTAAGGATCCTTTCTGATGAAGCTCTTTTTCTTGAAATAATGGCACCCGAGGAATTAAATCGTCAGGTGAGGCCTTGTCTATTGATTGAACGATGTGGCCTTCTAGTTGTTGATATGCCTCCATTAATTCATCAAAAGAGGCATCACTCGGAAGAAAATCAAATGTTTCGTCATCAAGAGTCTTTAACCAATATATTTCAGCGTTAATAATGTGTCTAAGATAACTCTGAATTGTTCTGGCTCTTGTTCCGTCAGGACGCCAAGTCAACTCATCCGAGGTCAGTCCTTCAAGCATCTGATATCCATACTTTCTTATAATAACTACAATTTCTTTCAATCGTTGTTGAAAAGTACTATTATTTGTCATGGTAATCGCTTCAATTCTTTGGTAAAAGATCCAATGCTACAATTTTTAGAGTGGCCATTGGAAGTTTCGATTTAATAATCATCTTTAATGACTCCATCTTTTAACCCGATCTCATTTTCAGCAATTTTAATAACTTGAGGATCGTGGGAGGCCATGATTACAGTAAGTCCACGATCTTTTCGAAGCTCTAGAACGAGTCGTAGAAATTCCTCGGTCAGTTTTGAGTCAATATTACTCGAGGGTTCATCTGCAATCAATATCGAGGGTCTACTGACTAAAGCTCTGGCAATGCATACACGTTGAGCCTCTCCTCCTGATAATTTTCTGGCTTGGAAATCAACTCGTTCTGCCAAATCTAGCTGTTCTAACATTTCCATTGCTTGCAGAGTAGCGCACTTATATGAAATATCTTGAGAGAATAATGGTACTCGCACATTTTCAAGAGCTGTAAAGTGAGGCAAGAGGTATTGATATTGAAAAATAAACCCGAAATTTTCACGCCGGATTTTTGTCAAAGTAATTTCTGACATACCAGTCATTGATTCTCCTTCCAATATAACCTGTCCGCGAGACGGATATGTTAATAAACCTATCAAAGCTAGAAGTGTAGATTTCCCACTACCGCTAGGACCTGTGATACACGTGATCTTACCACGTGGTATCTGTATGGAAACACCCCGTATTGCATCTACCTCTTGTATTGATGTCCCATAGATTTTCCAAAGATTCTGAGTCTCAATAATTGCCTTAGTTTCCACTTTAAAGCCCCCTTAATACTTCATCAGGTTCTGTAATTGCACTTTTCCAGGCAGGAACTACTGTACTTATCAAGAGAGGGATTATACCAATTCCATATGCTATAAGCAAGCCATCAAATGTTATCCTTAATGGTAAAATAAAAGGGGGAAAAAGCATAGACCATCCAAGCATGAAGTCTGCTAAGATAGGAGCTCCCAAATAAAAATCATAGATGATAGCGCAAAAAATCCCGATAGTAGAAGCAATGAATCCTGTTATAGTAAATTCAAGTAATCTTATTTCAAGAACATCGAAAGTAGAAAACCCTAAGGTCTTCAATAAACCAATTTCTTTACGTGCTTCATTAGAAACTGCAGAGGAAAGTGTGAATGCAAACAATAGGGAGCCAATTAACAAAACTGTCCAGATAATAGTGAAGTAACCCGCTCTTTCATTTGTTGTGTGTTGAATCAAATTCCCCAATGTGTCCTTGTCAATCACTTTAACATTATCTACCGTATCACTAATCGTTGAAGCAATCTCAGAAGAACTAACAGTTGAGCTCGGGTTAATCCACACAGCAATGTCAGTAGAACGATTTACGTTCATATTAAAGAATTCACGACTATATTGAATATCAGTTAAGATTAAGTCGTGAGTGTATATTTTCGAAGCTACAGAGAAAATTCCCACGACTTCCATTTCATATTCGTGGCTATTAATATCAGTTAGCAATAAAACTGAACCAACTTGTGCAAATGAGACTTCAGCAACCCCAGAGCCGATTACACAAGCAGGATAAGTTTCATTTTCTTCCAGAAATCTTCCAGAACGAATTTCAAACTCTAATTCAGCCTTATCAATAGGATAACTATCTACTTCGATCCCCATCATCGTGTAAAGTTTATTTCCTGCAGAAAGATATCCCCACGCTCTTGGTGTGACAAGTTGAATCCCTTCAATCGCTTCAATTTCTTGGATTTTCGCGTTGTCAACTGGAACAACCCTTCCAGCGTCGTAACCTTGTACTAAAATATCAGGGGCAAAAGCCAAGGATGCATTCACGTCCTGGTTGATTCCCTCTCGTAAAAAATCAACAGCAGTGAGAATTCCAATAATAATACTGACTGAAATTATAATACTAATAGTCCTACCAGAGTATACTTGAATATTGCGAAAAGCATGACGACAGAGGTTTAATTGTTTCTTAATTCCCATACGTTGTCATACTCTCCCTTTCAGTTTCTGTCTGTGATAGAAGCGTTTGAATATCCATGAGGAAAAAATAATTACTATTATTGCAATGAATATCAAATATAATAGTTGTTGGGTTTGAAGAACTGTCAAGGAGCCAGTTTGAGAGTTTTGAACACCAATCCATTGAGGAATAGCTTGCCCATTAACTTGGCTATTTATGACATCCGGAACTGTTACGATAATAGGAGAAAAATAAAAAGAATAAGCCCCTGGAAGGTCGGAAAGAATGGCAAAAAATGCCTCGAGCGCAGGATTACGGGTTGATACAGAGTCATGAGTAATAGATGGAGAAAAGCCACCTAATAAGGGGATAATATTCTCATATGTCCTTTTAAAGAAACCAAACTCCGAAATGAGGGCATGGGTGATAATAAAGAGAAACATAAAACCAATTATTGCGAAATTGGCTCGCGTTTTCACATTCCTGCTTTCCTTGAATTAAGTGTCTTTGTTTAGTTTTTCAGATAATAAATGAGTAATAGCCTCCCCACTCTAATTCAAATGCTATTCGGTCTCAACTCGGGATTCGAGAATCTTAATACTTTCATTTATGATTATTTCACTGATTCTTACTAGTACTGGCGCAAACAGGAAAAGAGAAATCAGTGTTATTGAGAAAGATGGCGCAAAATTATAGAGCAAAGTCCCTTCAAAACTTTGCCCAGCAATCATGATTAAACCAAGCAAATAGAGTATTATCATGAGAAAATAACCAGCTAAAATCAATAGGAGTAACTGAGCAATTTTCCTCCCATCAGCAAATCCTTCGGCCTGGGTGTACCGCGGAATACCAACTATGAATCCTAACATACCAAACGCAAAATTGATGAACCCTAAGGCAATAATTTGTTGCGTATAAAGAATACTAACACCTAAAGATCCGAAAAAACCAACAAAAAAACCTGCAAGTGGACCACAAAAAGCTGCTATAAGAACGATAATCACAAGCCCCAGGTCAACCCCACCCGTGATAGGAATTACAGTAATTCCTAGATCTAATCCCATGAAAGTATAATTTGGTAACTCTAATGGTGCAAATACAAAATATGCAATTATCCCGATTAATGTTCCACCAGTAGTCCACTTTGTCATTGGAACCGATTCTATCCGTAGTAAAGACAATATTTTATTCTTAAATGTAGTATTTTCTTCCATTGATTAACACCTCAGATTATGACAAAAGAATAGGTCCCAGGAGTGAGAGTAAGCATCATCTGGTTTCCGTTTTGACTCCAATCGTCATATTCACCAGATTTCGTGTAAACACCTTGTACATTTTGAAATTGATCGATTGTGAGCACCGTATCTTCGTTTGCTTCCACTGTAAGAATAAAGGCTTGTTCAGCTTCATCAAAGTACGCTTGGTAAATAAAGAGACCATCTTGGGTACTTTCATGAGAAATGTAAGGAGTTGTATTAAAGAATTCATCATCTCGTGTATCCATTAAATCTTTCAAAGTGGAATCCGCGTGGCACCACGCGTAAGCAAAGTTCAAAATCGGATCCATAAATGGTCCTAGATCCCCTAAAGCACTCGTATCAAAACGATACTTATATCCATCCCATTCACCTGGAAACGGACCATAAAACCAATTTTCCAACTTACGGAAAAGGTCTTCATCTCCCATCTCACGAATACAGAAATAAGCGAATAAGGTCCCAACAAGATCAAAAATTCCAAATCTACTAGGAAAGTGGTAAGAATCTGGCGCATAAGCTTGATCATCAGGAGAATAGTGTACAAAAAGATTCTTCCACGTATCGTAATAGGTCGAGGCGATTTCAGTTTCACCAAACGCATTATAAAACGATATTGCCCAAGTTGATCCATAAGTTGCTACTTTGGGAACATTATCTAACCCATAAGTCATAGAGGGACCAGGAACATCTCCAATCTGCTCCGCTAATGACGATTGTTGTCCAGATAAAGGCTCGAAAACATAATACCCATCAATTTGGACTCCATTTTCATCAGTCATGTGTGTCTGCCACCAATCTATTCCTGGTAAAGAAGCATCCTGATAGTTTGTATTATGAAGCGCGTCATAAAGCCGCATTGTATAAAATGGAATACTATTACATTGGACAAATACAATATAAGGTTCGCAAGGAATTAATCCACAACCCCAACGTCCAAGGGGACGACCCTGATCATCTAGAGATGTTTTATTATCCCATGTTAAGGTAGAAGTGAGAGATGTGTTCCAATCATCCATGTAGAATTTAATTTCGCTGTTGTATTTAGGATCACGAAATACATTGTAATATAGTAACTCCATTAGAGCGTAATGGCCGGTCCACATGATATTTGAGGGTCCCCGAAAACCATTTCCAAATGATGAATAATATTCATGAGTGTAACCGAGCTCAGTCCATTCATAATATTCTATAGTCGAAGAATTCATCATTTGAATGATTTTATCAAACAACTCTGTATAGTAGGATGTTCTATAGTTTGGAGTGGAGTCAACAATCTGTGCTAGACCATAAGTGGTAAATGCTAAAAAATAGTGAGACAAAATATCTGGAAGAATAGTTATATCATTTATACTGGTATTTGACAAGTCTTTTACAGAATAGAACTCTCGAAGGCTGTTCCATATACCCAATACCCGACGATCCAAATATGGATATGTACTTAGATCAAATGTCCCTTCGTTCTGAATAGTAATTTTTCCCAACCTTGGAGTAGATGGATCGACTGGATTCAGTATAACTACTGAACTAGAAAGGAGAATTGTAATTATCAATAGAATTACAAATAATTTGGATTGAAGAATGAAATCAATTGGTTTAGAACTCATATTCTCACCATTTATAACTGAATTGCTCACATCTAGGTATATTAAGTAGTGTCAGTGTTATCTTGAGAAGGATTAAGTAAGTGCTTTTCAACTGACTTTTTTCTTTTAAATTTTACTGGTTACGTATAATACTCATTTGACTATCAAAATAATTGAATCTATATTGGTATTTCGATCTGATTCTTCATTTGGTTTTCAATTCTAGGAAATCAATCACTCTCAGAACGATAATAAAAATATGATTACGAAAAAAATAGGCAAACAATAACATAAAAACTCATTCAGTCTTGAAGGCCAAAAAGAAACGTGGAACATAAAATGACTGACCAAGATATTTATGACCGTTTACGGGAACACCTTCATAACTTACCAGTGGGTTTCCCAAGTACAGAATCGGGAGTCGAACTACGGCTTTTACGTCAGCTTTTTACTGAAGAAGAGGCAGAAATGGCTTGTCATCTCACACCATTTGCAGCAACAGCTTCTGAAATTGCCGAGAAGACTGGACAAGACCCTAAGGAGGTCGAGTCCTTCTTGGATCAAATGAGTGCAAAAGGACTAATTTTCGATTCGCGAAAAAATGACCCTCCTACTTATCGAGCAAATTGGTTCATCGTTGGTATCTTTGAGTACCAAATCAATCGAATGACCAAAGAGTTTGCTGAAGATTTTGATCAGTTTATGGAAGATGGTCTACGTGATGAACTCACCTCTTACGACACACACCAATTACGAGTGGTACCAGTTAACAAAGCGGTCAACGCTACCAAAAAGGTGGCTTCTTATGATGATGCGCGGGAGCTAATCAAACAACAAAGCAAGATTTCGGTGCAGAATTGCATTTGCAGACAAAAGAAGGATATACAGGGTGAACCATGTTCGCGTCATCAAGAAAGGGAAATCTGCTTGAGCTTCTCCTCTGGAGCCCACTATTACTTAGAGCATGGCTGGGGCCGCGAAATTACACAAGACGAGGCGCTGAAACTCTTAGATTTTGCCGAAGAAAAAGGGTTGGTAGTAAGTCCCGGTAATGCCCAAAAGACATTCGCGATGTGTCTTTGCTGTGGTGATTGCTGTGAGTTTTTGGGGACTCTGAAAAAGATTCCAAAACCCAGTTCATTGGTAGACAACAGCTACTTCGCGCAAGTGGATGAAGAGCTGTGTAGCGGATGTGAAACTTGTTTAGATCGTTGTCAGATGGACGCAATCACTATAGTTGAGGAGATCTCTACAATTGATCTTGATCGCTGTATTGGCTGTGGACTCTGTGTCACCACCTGCCCCGAGGAAGCTTTATCACTCCAACTCAAGGCTGAAGATGAACTCGTCGTTCCTCCTGCGAATGTCAATGAACTCTATATGAAAATTGGAAATGAGCGGTTACAACGACATTCCTCATAACTAACCACAAATTCGTTCAGGTTGTGTTTTGAAAAAAAAGAAAAAGGAATGGATTGGCTAGATCAGGGATTTTCTGTCGCTAGGCCGCCATGCACCAAATTTGAACATATCATATAGCGCTGATATACCTGAAATAATTCCAGAAGTTCCGATTATAAACCGAAGAAAAATATCAGCCTTGCCCACTACAAGTAAAAGATCAGCATTACTCATCACTTCAGGTATGTTTTGAGCAAGAATTGCCAACTCAAGAGTGAAAGGATAGTACCAGACTAGTATTGCTGCGCAAGCAAAGGCAATTATGTTTTTCGTTGCAGAAGCCAATCGTGTTGCTCTAATTCTACCAAATACTACTAAAAAAGCGCAATACGCCAAACTAGATCCCAACGCAACATATGTAGCTAACGCACCAAGAGAATACCAATGCTTATTAAATAGTGGCAAATTAAATAATGGCAATTGTTCTAAAAGAAAAATAAATGCTATAAGAAAGGCAAGGAAAATACCACCAAGAAGGCCTCCTAAATGCTCACCAAAGGCACTCCAAAATCCCGCCTCTTTTACAACTTTTATTTTCTCAGGGACAAAAGAAACTTCTTTAGACGAGGTACTATATGACTCTTCGGTTGAGCTTTTGGGCCTCTGAAATAACTCACGAAACCGTTCTAATTGTTCTTGGAATAATTTTTCATCACTGAGGTATAAGCCAAAAGTAAACAAACCAATAGCAAGAACTCCAATACTAACGGCAATAATGGACACTGTAAGGTCATTAGAAACGATTTGAATAGCCAATGCCATTATAAGAACAGCAGCAAAGCCAACAATTGCGAGAACTAGGAATTGCTCATTATGAACTTTAGATTCAGGAGTTGTTATAGGAGCTCGCCAATCAGATATGGTAGAGACGGGTTCCTCATCTAAAAATTTGGAAGCAAGAACTTGAGGATCTTCCATTCGCAAAATGGCATGATTAAAGGCTTCTTGAACTGTTAACCCCTTTTCAGCAGATAATCGGTTTGCTAAATCCCATATATGCGATCTTAACTCGTTAATAACCTGATCTCTATCAGGTAAAACACCAAGGTGCTCCCTCACTTCATTTAAATATTGTTCTACAGATTCAACTTGTTTATTCATTTTTATTCTTCCAATTTACTATCAATTAAACGTTGTAAGATTCCATAATAATGAATCCAATTTTGCCAAAGAGCATTGTAAGCTCTCTCGCCTTTAGGGGTTAGACGATAGTATTTTCTTGCAGGGCCAGTTGGAGACACTTGTAGTTCAGACGAAACTAACTGATCTTTCTCCAATCGCCGAAGAATAGCATAAAAGGTGGCTTTCGACCCGTCTAACTCGCCTTCAGTAAAAGAAAAGAGCTCTTCACCAATAGCATACCCATAGATCCCTGTCGAATGATATTTCTTGATAATAGCGAGTAATGCCAGACGAAGAGTACTGCCTGAAAGTTGATTAATCTCCTTGGCAACCCATTTCGTTAAATCATCAGTTTGAGACACGATTGATCAACTTTTACTAAATTTCTTGTTTTTTCATAATCCAGATTGTTAATAATACTAGAATGATTATGTACAATGCGGTTACAAGAATTGGGAGGGTTGAGAAAGGTTGGATACCTAGTATGAAGGAAACCACAATGCTTGGGGTACCATCGCTTAACGGGTTTGTTAGTCCCCATGGAACAATATCAACTAAGAAGCTAGAAAAATTAACAAGGATCTGCTGTAATAAATAGAAACCAATTGGTACACCGATAACAAGGGAAGAATTTCGTTGAAAGGATCCCATCATTAAAGTGAATGACAAGAAAAAAAGCATATTTAACGATAAAACGGCAACCGCTGCGGAAAACATCTCTAAATTTAATATCTCACCTGTAAATAGAAAAAATAGGATATAGAAGACGCAAGTAGGTGCAATGATCATTGATATGGTAGATCCAATTGAGTTTCCTATCCATTTGGCTAAAATATAAGATTCTCTCGTGATAGGTTTAGAGAGTATCCAGGATGCAGCACCAGATTTGATTTCTCCTACAATAGTCTCTTGCATAATAATTGTTATTCCAATTGAGGAAGTTAATCCTGCGAAAATACCAAAAACCAATATAGCTTCTGATCCTACATTTGGTGCCTGTAACCAGATTAATACAGCCATCCCGTTTGAGAAACCACACCAGAGGAGTAAACGCGTTAGAAATCCCTTTCCTTCAAACCATCTTGATAATTCAGTATAAAACAGGTTAGTAAAGCCCTGATTCCATTTTGAAAAAGAACGTTGATCTAAATTTTTATTTTTCAACATTTTTTTATGCCTCCACTAATTTTATGAAAATATCCTCTAATTCGTATTCTTGCTGTCGAAAATCACTAATTTTTAGATCGTTTCCTCTCGTTAATTCACGAATAAGATTTTGTTGTGCCTTATCTTCGTCTGATACTTCGATCTCCAATAGATAATCCCTTTCATCACTTAATTGAGTGAAATTCACCTTGGAAACCCATTTCTGGAAGGTTAGTTGTTCTTGTACCTTTGAAATATCTCCTTGAACTTTCACTCTGAATATTGTCCCTTCTTCTTTGTTTCTCAAAATTTCTTCAATGGGACCTTGAGCGATGAGCTGTCCTTTTTTCAGAATACCTACAGAGTCACTCACTTTTTGCACATCATCTAAGATATGTGTGGAATAGAAGATTGTAGTATGTTCACGGAGTTTAGACATGATTTTCAAGACATCTTGACGACCAATGGGATCCAAAGAAGTTGCAGGTTCATCTAAGATCAATAAATCAGGATAATTAATCATTGCTTGTGCAATACCTAGTCGTCGTTTCTCACCACCAGAATATCCCCTAATCGGTCGATCTGCTTTATCTAAAAGGGCAACTAATTCAAGCATTTCAGATATTCGCTTATCAATCTCATTCTTTGGACCTGAGAAAAAGAATCGAGCAGTGAAATCTAGGACCTCACGTGCAGAAAGGTGATCGTAAAATACAGGTTCTTGTGGTAGATACCCAATCCGAGCACGAATTTTCATACTTTCATTCTTAATATTATAGCCAAAAATTTTGCCGCCACCAGCAGTAGGTTGAATTAACCCGATCAGCAGTTTAATCGTAGTTGTTTTTCCAGCTCCATTTGGGCCGAGAAAACCAAAAATAGAATGTTTTTCAACGAGTAAATTCAAATCTTTTAGTACTGAAACCCCGTTGTACGTTTTAGTAAGATTAGTAGTTTTAATAACAATCTCAGATTCATGCAATTCTTTTTCACCTAACTTATGTGCGATATGATACTATTATTGATTCTATTATTTCGAGTAATATGAGATTGAGACTAGTATAAAAACTACTAGATATGGGCAATATGAACTCAGAGTTTCATAATCAATGATGTAAAAGAGAGAGGATAGACTATCATTCTTTGTTTATTTTCCTTTTCTATAAAGAATTGACACTATTAAGATCATGTAATTGTTTTAAAGATATTTAAGGTTAAAATGATCTCCAAAGTAAGAATTATGACAAATTTAATCTGTTTTACGCGGTATAGTAATAGTGAAGGTGGAACCATGTCCTTTTCCTGGACTTTGGGCAGTAATTGTCCCACCATGGGCTTTGATAATTTCTTGTGAAAGATATAAACCTATCCCTGTACCCGATGCAGTATAATCTGTGGGAATAGTGATAAATTGTTCGAAGATTGTTTCCAAATGTTCAGGGGCGATTCCCGCACCATTATCACTAACAAAGATTCGCACGTTCTCAGTGGAGCTCTCCATTGAGACAATAATCTCACGCTCGTCTTTTGGAGTCTGTTTGATTGCATTGCTTATTATATTCTCCATTACTTGTTGCAATCGGTCAGGATCCGCGTGAATAGTAATGGGATGTTCTTCGAGACACCCTTGAAAGGAAAATTGGTCTTCCAACAAATGGTCGTAGGGTTCTAGAATGGATTTAAGAAAGAAACAAACATTAAGCTCACATTTTTTTATTAGTAATTCTCCCCGCTCAAGTTGCACGATATGACTTACATCTCTCGTGAGTCGCTCTAATCGGTTTACGTTACTCCGCAAAATATTATAGATTTTCTCTCTGCGAAAATGATCTATAAATTCATCATGTTCAGTTAGAAAATCACAGTAACCCCCGATTACTGTCAATGGTGTCCGGAGCTCATGAGTCGTCATATAAATAAAATTTTCTCGACGCTCCTCAAGTTCCTCTCGTATTCTTTCTGCTCTTATACGTTCAGTAATGTCTTCACCAGAGCTAAGATGACCTATGATACTCCCTTCTTCATCTTCAATAATCGTATTATGCCATGCAATTATTCTTTCTTCCCCATCCTTCTTTAATATTGGATTAATATAGTGTTCAGCAATTTCGATCTCCCCTCTCAATAATTGTTTATGTGGTACTTTAACATTTTCTCTTATTTTCTCAGGTAGAAAATTATCAAACCAATTTTTCCCTAGGATTTCCTTTTCATCATATCCTAGTATTTCACAGCCCTTTTTATTGATAAGTGTTACATGGCCTTCATTATCTAATGCAACAAACATTACTCCTGCAATGTCGAGATATTTCTGCGCTAAATCACGTTCTTTTCTCATAGAATCCATGATTGCCTGTAATTTTCTCTCACTTTCCCTTAATGCTTTCTCAATCTGTTTTTGTTCTGTGATATCTTGTCCTGAACTGATGATTCCTGTAATATTCCCTGCATCATCCCTTACAAGCGAATTGGCCCAGATGATAAGCCGCTCTGAACCAGATTTCGTCAAGATTGGATTAACCCGAAATTCAAACTCTGAACCTATCAATTTCTCATAAAGTGCCTCTATTTCGTTTCTAGGTTTTTCAGTGATGAATGCTTTGAAAATAGTTCTTAATCCTTCACGGATTCTCTTAGGAATAAAGGTTTCAAACCAGTTTTTACCAATGATTTCTTGTTTGTTGTAGCCAAGAATCTGGCTCCCCATCTTGTTAATTAGGATTACATTACCCTGCTTATCAAGAGCGAACATGATACCTCCTGAAATATCAATGTATTGTTGTACACGATCACGCTCTTTACGTACCGCTTCTTCTACTAGTTTTCTCTCCGTCATATCTACAATGAGCCCTCTCAATCCCACAGGTTCGTTCTCACTAAGAATTAGACTGGTGAAAACCATGACGGGGAACGAACTACCGTCTTTCCTTTGTAGAGTGTACTCTCTTCCACCTAGTTCCTCACCAGCAAACATCAGGGATATATTTTCTAGTGCCCTATTTCTATCTTCAGGGATGAGCATTTGAAGAGCAGTTACTCCTAGTTGCATTTCTTCTTGTGTATAGCCAGATTTCTTAAAAGCAACCTTGTTAGCAAAAGTAATTTTCATTTCTTTATCTGTTTCAAAAACTATTTCTGGTAAAAGTTCTGCTAGCTCTCTAAACCTCCTTTCACTTCCATGTAACGCATCTTTTGATTTCTGTGCCTCCACCTCAGCGTTTTTTCCCTCAGTGATATCACGCACGGTGGTAAGGAACAATTTTTTCCCTCCTATCTCTATAAGTTCTGAATTCATTAAGATACAGTATTCAGAGCCATCCTTCCTCTTTCGTAGTACTTCGCGATCTACAATTGATCCTTGTTCCTGCAACTCCTGTAAAATTTCCTTTCGATCATTCGGGTCAAGGTAGGTATCATTAAGATCGATGGTTTTCAACTCATTTGCTGTATAACCCATCATTTCCAGTGTTCTTTGGTTGAACGTGAGTGCTTTTCCATTAAAATCTGATGTACTAATCCCAATTGGAGCGGATTCAAAAAGAATGCGATATTTTTCCTCGGACGCCTTCAATGCTTCTTCTATTTGTCGACGGTTAGTGATATCATGAACAATCACTTGGATTGCATGAATTTCATCATTTTTCTTAAAAAAACTAAGAAATAATTCTAGATAATGGATCATACTATCTTTATCAATAGTTTTAACTTCAATATTGCGTGCTTGGATACCTCCAAAAATTTCAGAAAAAAGTTTCATATAACTAGGCAAATCGTCTTCAAGAACCACACCAGTCTCACTAAAATGCTTTCCTAATAGTTGTTCTTTGCTAAGACCTGTTAATTTTCCTGCTGCGTTATTACAATCAATAATATGGCCAGTAGGACTTACCAATACAATTGTATCGGGAGCAGACTCAAAAAGTGTCCTGTACTTCGCTTCATTTTGCCTTAGCTCCTCAAATTCTTTTCTATAGGTTTCCAATTGTTTTTCTAAGGTGGTGATTACTTGCTTCACGTCTTGTGGAACGTCATCTCTTGCCAAGATATCAGTTAATCCCATTTTGAATCATCAAAGAAATTATAAAAAATCTTAAACAAAAAAGGAATGCTCGCTAATTATAATAACATTCTTTTTCAAAAATTTTTTCGAATTAACTGATTTACTGAAAGATAAACTTAATCTTTCTCCTGATCCTTCTTTATTTTCTTCTCAATGTCATTCACTATTTGTGAATGATCCGTAAAACACTTGATAGTCTTGAATCTCTCTGAATCCTACTTTTTCAGCGACTCGTATCGATCCCTCGTTGTTCGCAGAAGCATCCCAATGTGGCTGGATATTGACCGATAAACTATGTTCCACAAAAGCTGAAGCCATAACGGTAGCAAAACCTCTTTTTTGATATCCATGAAAGGTTTCGATACCAACCCCACATTTTCCTTTGCTGAAGTATTCCCCCGTACACCAACCTTGAACTTCTTCCTCTCCTATCTTAGGTCTATAAACCAAACAAAACCCAAAACCGTTCGTCAAGAACTCATCAACAGAGTACCAACATCCATTGATTTCATCGATTATACTTTTTACATGTTTAACATCGCTTTCAAGAAGAAATCTGTCAATTCTTCTTATACTAAAGTCTGGTGGCAGAATATCTTGCCATTGAGAAATGAGAGGTTTCTCCAGAACGAAAAATTTTCGTGAAATCTTTACTGGAGTTTTGTCTTTAAGAATATCCTCAATGATGGGTTCCCAGGCCTGTGGGGAATACTCTAATTTGTAAATCTCACGATTTTTTGCAACAGCTTTGGGTATTAACGATTCATAAAGAAAAGTTTCAATAGTTTTACAAAAATCACGATTTCCAGGATCTCCAACAAGATAATAACAGTGTGCATTATCCCACAACAAGGCACTTCTGGGTTTATTAACATCATCTACCCATATTCGCATTGGACTATTTCCTGCAATTACTGCATCAATAGTAAAACTAAGATGTTTTGACTCAGAAAAGAGTGATTGAACCTCACTAAATTCAACAAACTCTAATTCCTGTAATCTCACAGTATAATTCTCCATGAATAAGAAAATCCTAATTTCTTTTCCAACAGTGAGTAATTATTCGAGAAGCTTCTTTAAAACCTATGTTCTGGTATAATTTTAACGCTGGCTCATTTTCTGTATCAACACCAAGACTCATCGTTTTGAATCCTAATTTACTAACTTTATTAGTTATCTTTCTTAGCAATAGTTTTCCAAAATTCCTCCCTTGGTAGTTTGGATGAATCGTTATCAATGCTAAGTGTGCATCTCCATCCCTTGGCCGAACTAAGGAAACTCCAATAATC